>JAJBTC010000023.1 GCA_020861095.1 Bacteroides sp. | reverse complement strand
TCTGTAATTTCAATCGTACATCGTAAATCAGTAAATCGTAAATCTCTTTGCGTCTGCTATCTATCGGTAGCATATTCGTATTTCAAACCGGACATCGTAGATTAATTGGTCTTTGGGCTGTGACAGCTACAATGAAAAAAAAGTCATTCCCCTGTTTTTCATGTTCATTTCCGGCAACCTCACCCTGCTTACAGATACTCAGAAGGGGATACATCATAGAGTAACAAACAGATAATGAGCCTATTATTCTCAACAGTGAGAGGTGAGAGATAAGTGAGAAATAAATCCGTAAAGAAGTTTTATCTCTCACTCTTTTAATGTGTTTATAATCTGACAAATACCCCAAAAAGTGAGAGATAGTGAGAGATAAAACCACATGGTTTGTATAGTATGAAAGCATTTCGACGTTGCCAGACACCCGTGAAACGTATATCCTTCCGGATAGAAGATACACACCTGCACCCGTCAGCGCGCAATATCCATTGTACGCAGGAAATATTCCGAATAGCGTATGCCCCAGAGATCGTACCGATCCAACTGCGTCGGCATCTTCTCCACAAACCGTTCCCACGACTTCACCTCCGGCACAGACCAGGTATTCTCGGACAAAGCCGCCAGCCGGGGGAATACCCCGAATTCCACTTTGGCCGGAGTGGGGAAATATTCGGTCCACATACACGCCTGTGCCCCGATCACCCGTTGCGCCTCTTCGGCAGTAAGCTCTTCGGGAACGATCGGATAGGTATAGACTTTCTCCACCGGTATATATCCGCGGTGGGCAACCTCCTGCTGGCGACGGGCCTCTTTGAGGTTGAAATACGAATAGCCCGAACTGGCCATGATCACCGGATGCCCAGCCTGCGCGGCCTTCATACCGTATTCCGGCCTGCGCCAGTTCATCACCACACAATCTGTGGAGACACCGCCCTCCATGATCTCGTCCCAGCCAATCAGGATCTTCCCTTTGTCGTTGAGCACCTTCTGTACATAATGAATAAAGTAGCTTTGCAGCGCTTTTTCGTCTTTCAGCCCGTTCTCCTTCATAAATGCCTGCGTCTGTTCCGACTCTTTCCACCATTTTTTGGCACACTCATCGCCCCCGACGTGTATGTACGGACCGGGAAACAGGTCGCACAGTTCGGAAAACACCTCGGTGAGGAAGGCAAACACCTCCGGTTTTGGAGCCAGTACGTTGTTGAACTTGTTGTAGATGCCCCAGGTGAGTGCCGCTTTCCTGGGTTCGTCGGGGGTAGTACTGAACTCCGGATACACCGCCAGCAGTGCCATGCAATGCCCGGGAATATCGATCTCCGGCACCACAGTGATGTAGCGATCGGCCGCATACTTCACAATCTCTTTCACCTCTTCCTGCGTATAATACCCGCCATAGGGCAAGGGTGTATATACCCCCGGGTAGAGACCTTCGATCTCCCCCTCTCGGTTGGCACCCTGAGCAGTCAGCTCCGGACGGCACTTCATCTCTACCCGCCATCCCTGGTCGTCGGTCAGGTGCCAGTGGAAATAGTTGAGTTTGTGCAACGCCAGATAGTCGATATAGCGTTTGATGTAGCTGACCGGAAAGTAGTGGCGCACCACATCTAAGTGCATGCCGCGGTACGGAAAGCGTGGATAGTCTTCTATAGCCACCGCCGGCAGTAGGGGAAGTACCCCGGCACGGGTAGGCAGCAACTGGATCAGGGTCTGTATGCCGTAAAACACACCGGAAGCATCGTTGCCCCGGACGGCTATTCCTTCGGGAGTGACATGGAGTTGATATCCTCCCGGCGTTTCTCCGTTGTCTAAGTTCACCAGACGGATCTCTCCGGTCACGGTCTCTTTTTTCTTTGGATGAGGAACCCGTATCTCCAGCGGATAGCCTAAGTATTCTTCCATATATCCGGAGAAATAGGAAGCGGTAGCCAGCAGTTCCTCTCCGGAAAGAGCAACCACCGAAGCACGGGTCAGCAGGAACTCCCCTTCGTGAGAGGTAACGGAAACGGGTTCGGGAAGGATGGAGATCTTTTTCGCAGGCTCCTGTGCCTGTACGGCAGTGAGCCCCGCGGCAATAGTAGCGGTCATAATCAGGTTTCGTAACATATAAGTGTGAGGGCCCTGGGTACAAGTTACCGCCAGCCACCGGACAGGGCCATTAGATCCGGCCGGCAACGGTTCATTTTTCTGTCAGCCCCCAAATATGTGTTATCGGATACAAACTTAACTAAAATTTCCGGATCCTCGCAGGTATTGTATGGGAAAGAATAGGCTTGTAAGGAAGTAAAAGTCAATTTGGGGCAAACTCAGACCGATGAACTGAGCAACAGATTGAAAAGTAAAATTGAGTTTGACCACCTTACAACAAGCTATGAACGAAACAATTAACTCTTTCCAATCATTCTAAAATTAAGTTTTGGCATACGTCATCTTTTACAAACAGACAACTTGTTTTACTTTTGTTCGGAAGAACAGTGTTCCTAAGTGAAACTGGTCATCCCTCAGACAGATCCTTATTACCTATTTATAGTTCGGGACACTGTATCACTATACATTTTCCTCAAACCGATCTAAACATACGAATCGATAATTACTAAGGCAAAAACCGCCAGTTTTTTGCTCCGATAAATCGCCTTTCAGTAGAAAAGGTATTCCGTATATGAGTATATGGACGGGCGGTCATTTGTATGAACTCAAATAAACAAGTAAAAAATGACACAAGACATTACACTGGGAAATCTGGTTAGACCCGAAACCCTTATGGCCGCCTGTACATGGATGTTAGGTTGCACAACAAATAAAGTAAAAACCCTACTTGACGAACTCACCACAAAAGAAGCCGCGGAAACAAAAGCCAACAAAGAAAAATCGCAGTCAGCAGACCAGGAAACAGAAGAGAGAAGGATCTATTTTCCTTTTGAAGCCGATTTTATAGAAGAATACCCGGAAAGTGTAGATATACCTGAAAACATTCTGAAATGGATCGTTCCCGTACAAGACGTTCATATAGAATATCTCTTTTCCAAGAACTCTACAGAAGAATACAGATGCATTTCAGCCACCCTCAAATTCATTCATCGCGAAGAATTTGAGATTGTATACAAACACCTGGCCGCAAACAGTACAACAACCCAAAAAGAGAGTGCCTTTCGTCGCTTTCTGATCCGCAGATACAATCTGGCTGGCTATGAGACCTTGATCTACCAGAATGCCTTCGAAGTAAGAACCATCGTGCAGCCTGAATTTGTAAAAGACATCGCGGATAAATATAATATTTACTTTCAGAAGCTGAATATACCCGCTTTTGATCCGTATGCAAGAACAGTGTCGGAAAGTATTCAGGCACCTGTGAAACCGGAATTATGGATGGAGGTAGCCACCTCTCTCTTTGATGTCCCTGTGGAAAAAATAGAAGATCATTTCTGTAAACTGGAAAAAGCATATCCGGCATTCAAAGGATATAAAGCGCGAGAATATCCGGAAGATGCAGATACAACAAATGGGATCATAAACTGGCTCTTCATCCTGAAAGACCTTCGTATACAATGTGTATATCCCTGTGAATCAGAAGGTAGATGTGAGAGTGTGACTTTACACTTCAACAGCCGGACGGATTTCAGAAAAGTACGTAATCTGCTTAGCAACAATGGAATTCAATACAGAGAAAGGTCTCTCTTTCAACGTTGGATCATCCGTTGGTTTGGTTTTCCGCGTTATGAACAATGGTTATATGGTGTAAATTTGGTGGTCTACACAGCCGAACAACCTTACTCACTGACCGATCAATTTCATATTCATTTCAGCAGGGAATAGAAAATAATTATGCTACAAATCTCTTTTTTACTATTTTAGGACCTTAAAACAACACATTGCATGCAGAAGTTCCTATATACCCTGTTTGTCAGTCTACTTTTTACAGCTTGTAATCGTGTAGATCAGGATACATTAAATGGAGCAAGATCTTATCTTCATACCAATCCAGACAGCACATTGATCTGTCTGGAAGGGTTTGATCCATCCGGGCTGGATAGCAAATCATATATGGAATATCTGCTTATCCTGACACAAGCACGGGATAAGACTCAGCAAGATATATCAAACGACACACTTTTATTTGCTTACAAAGACCAATTTCGGAAATTTCCGGATCAAAAAGCGGCATGGTTCTATTTTTATATAGGAAAAATATATTATTTGCAGGGAAATACAAGTCAGGCACTTTCCGAATACATGGAATGCGAGAAGCTTCTTACACAGGATCTATACCTTACAGGTTTGCTGAAATCTGCCTATGCCGAGGCACATATGGATAAATTTGAACTGGAAGAAGCTATTTTATACTACAAACATTCAGCAGAGATCTTTGAAAAGACAGAACTTTGGACAAACGCCAGTATATGTTATAATAAGATAGCAAACTGTTTTTTATATGAACATCAATTAGATAGTGTGTTTTACTATTACGATAAATGCTTCCAATATCAATCATACTGGAAACCAGACCAAGAGGCCGTTATGATTACAAATCTGGGGTTGGCATATTCTGAAAGCGGTGACAACCACACTGCAATTCAACTTTTAGAGCAGGCATTATCTCTGCCAGTAAATAATTACCAGAAAGCACAAATATATCTCATATTAGCACATATTCATTCTTCGGAACCGATAAAGTTCCAGTCGTATATACAACAAGGCATTGACCTTCTTTTGGGAGAAGAAAATAATTCTTTATTATTAAGTCAGTTCTATAATCAACTCTCTAAATATCATACTAATAAAGATAATCCGGTTTTAGCTCTTGAATATAAAAATAAATACTGCGAATATTTAATATCAGCAATAGATACAAAGTACGATACTTCACTACAGGAATTAAAACAAGAAATACATATACGCCACTTACACACACAGAACTTGCAATTAATTATCACACGACAGCGCATCCAACTAATTTTATTGATAGTATGCCTTAGTGCAACTGCCATCATTTTCATAATATCCCGCCGGTTCAAACGAAAAAAACAGGAGCTATGGGAAGCAGAACAAAAAATAGATACCCTGCAGGATATGGCATCCCTAAACAATTGTGAGAAAAACTCACTCCGTGACATTGTACTACAACATTTCAATTTACTAAAAAAAGTAGCACAGCTACAGGCCGTTTCTTCCACTAAAAACCATAGCAAGACAATTGTTAAAAAATTCAATCATATAGTTTATGCACAGGATACGATGGATTGGGAGATATTCTATAGTACAATCAATACAGCCTATAATAATCTATGCGATAGAATAAGAAATAAATTTCCTGATCTGAAAGACAATGAGTTTAAAGTTATTTGTCTGACCATAGCTAAATTCTCTAATCCGGAAATTGCAGTTATCCTCAATAAATCACCCCATACCATTCCAGGGATAAAATCCCAGATCCGAAAAAAGGTAGGAATTACAGAACAAGGAAATATTGCTGAATTTTTTCTCCATTGTGGGAAAAAGGATATAAATCAGAAGGAGAGAACATAGACCGATTACAAATGAGAATCATATATACAACCTAACCTGTACCAGGTATAGACACCAGGTCATCAAAGACACGGGGGTACTTCTTACTATATACTGCATAGTTGTCGAAAGGATCTATTAGCTATATATTGGTCACATATACTTAGAATCCACTTCCTAAAATATTTAGACTATCCTTGTAGTAATCGTTACTTTTACTAATTTTAGCTTTGCAAAAAATACGACTTATGAAAAAACTACTATACATCCTATTTTCTTTTCATTTCTTCATATCATGTGACAGGGCAAATGATGAAAAACTAACCATAGCCCGATCTTATTTCAGAACACATCCGGACAGTACACTTCTGTACTTAGAACAAATCGATCCGACCAAACTAACAACAAAACAGTATATGGAGTATCTTCTAATCTCCACACAAGCCCGTCATCGAATGGACCTGGATATTTCCGGTGATACATTATTACTTGCCTACAGAGACCAGTTCAGAAAATTCCCATCTGAACAGGCTGCCTGGTTCCATTATTATACAGGTCGGATTTTCGATGAGCAAGGGAAAAAAGACCTGGCTTTAGATCAATATATAAAGTGTGAAAAATTAATAGGAACCGATCTGTATCTGAATGCCATGTTACAGTCGGCAATGGCACATCTCCATTTCAGTAAACTCGAAATAGAAGAAGCTATTTCATACTACCAACAGGCAGCCATTAAATTTGAGAATGCAGAGGAATGGGAAAACGCAAGCATAAGTTACATTCAATTAGGTAATTGTTTCTTATTCAAGGATAGTATATCCGAAGTCTTCATCTACTACGACAAGTGTCTGGAGTATAAAGAATTCTGGAGCAATGAGACAAAAGTTAAAATGTTGACTAATATAGCACAGGCATATAACGAAGCTGAAAACTACACAGCAGCCAATGAAATACTGCAGGAAGCCTTGCAAATCCCTGCTGCCGATAAGGATAAAGTATTTGTATATTTTCATTTAGCAAAAGCAAACACGCATAGTTCTGAACTGTTTTTGATATATATTCAACAAGCTATTGACTTATTGCAACAAGACGATACAAATGCTTCCTTACTCGGAGCCACTTATCATGCACTTGCAAACTTTTATGAAGCTAATGATAATATAAGTTTAGCTCTTGAAAACCATCGTCAATACAGTTATTATTTAGGTGAAACGATAAAAAAAGACTTTGATACAACACTCAAAGAATTAAAACAGGAAGTCCATATCCAACATTTACAAACCCAAAACCTGCAACTTACCGTTACACGACAACGCATCCAACTAATTTTGTTAATCGTATGCCTGACTTCCATCGCCACGTTCCTTATTACATACCATCTGTTCAAACGCAAAAAGCAGAAGTTATTGGAAGCAGAACAGAAAATAGATACCTTACAGAATATGGCTTCCCGGGACAGTTATGAGAAAAACTCACTTCGTGAAATTGTACTACAGCATTTCAATTTACTAAAAAAAGTGGCCCAGCTACAGGCCATTTCACCAACTAAACATTCTGGCAAAACCATTGCTGAGAAATTCAATCATATAGTCTATCAAAAAGAGAGTATCGATTGGGAGATACTTTACAGCACTATCAATACCGCCTCTAATAATTTATGTGACAAGATCAGAAACACATTTCCTGATCTAAAAGACACTGAATTCAAAGTTATCTGTCTGACCATTGCTAAATTCTCCAATCCAGAGATCGCAGTTATACTTAACAAATCACCACACACCATACCTGGGATAAAATCTCAGATCCGAAAAAAGTTAGGAATTATAGAGCAAGGTAACATTGCTAACTTTTGCCTGCAATACTGGAGAGAAGAAAAGAATCCAGATCAAAAAAGTTAAAGATATTACTTTATGAATCTTTGTCTGAGACAGAAAAGGTTATACTACACTTCGCTGTAAAGAAACCGGAATCCTCGTTTGAAACAATTTTTATAATCTATGTAGGATAAAGAGGTATGCATTAAAATGTTAAGATCAAATGAATTTAACTAAATAAATTCTTCCAACTCCCTGTGTTATAACCACGACTTTTCTTAATTTAGCAGTGTGAAACACCTCATTGATTATGAAAAGACGACTATACCTTCTATTACCGTTCTTCATTGTTATATCCTGTAACAATCCGGATCGAGAGAAATTACATGTGGCACGGTCTTATCTGGACACTCACCCGGACAGTACATTAATTTATCTGGAAGAGATAGATTCCTCCGGATTAAGTAACAAATTGTATATGGAATACCTGCTTATTACGACACAGGCACGACATAAAACCGGAGAGGATATATCCAATGATACACTTTTATTTGCTTATAAAGATCAGTTCAGGAAATTCCCGGATCATAAAGCTGCGTGGTTCTACTTCTATATAGGGAAGATTTATTCTTTGCAGGGAAATGCTAATCAGGCCCTATGTGAATATATGGAGTGTGAAAAACTCCTTACGGACGACGTATATCTGACGGCTATGCTACAAGCAGCATATGCGGAGGCATATATGGATAAACTTGAGCTGGATGAATCCATTTCGTTTTTCCAGCAAGCAGCAGAAAACTTTCAGGAAATACAACACTGGCCAAATGTAAGTACATGTTACAGTCAGATAGGAATCTGCTTCCTTGCTAATAATAAATTAGATAGTGCATTTTTTTATTACGATAAATGTTTTAAATATCAGCAATATTGGCAACCCTCTCAGAAAGCCGCCATGCTTATAAATCTGGTACAAGCATACTCAATAAGCGGTCAAAACCATATAGCAGCTGAACATCTCGAACAAGCATTACAACTCCCTTTAAACAATAATGAAAAAGCAATCGTATATGGTCATTTGGCAAAACTTCATATATCTGAACCCGACAAATTCTTAGACTATATACAAAGAGGTATTAGTATACTTCCAGAAGAAGAAACTGACCCTTTATTATTAAGTAGATTTTACAATGAACTTTCTCAATTCTATGCTGATAATAATGAAACAGAATTAGCGCTCGAATATCATTTGCTATATAGCAATTATTTAGTATTAGCTATTCGGACAGGATACGACACTACCATCAAAGAATTACGTCAGGAAAATCATATCCGCCATTTATATTCAGAGAATTTACAACTCACTGTCACACGACAACGAAGCCAACAGTTTTTTCTGACGGTATGTTTTGTAGCCATTACAATTATTTTTATTATAAGTCGTCAGTTCAAACGCAAAAAACAAAAATTGATGGAAGCAGAACAAAAAATAGAAACCCTTCAGGATATGGTATCTCAGGATACCCAGGAAAAGAATTCACTACGAAATATTGTATTACAGCATTTCAACTTAATAAAAAAAGTAGCCCAGCTACAAGCCATTTCATCAACTAAAAATTAT
>JAJBTC010000209.1 GCA_020861095.1 Bacteroides sp. | reverse complement strand
CAGAAACTCCCGGTAGTTGAGCAGCCGGAAAATGAGGGAGGCAAAAAAGAGGCTGTCTCAAAATAGAAAAATGAGGCAGCCTTACTTTTAATTTGTAAGTTTACATGTAAAAATCTCCTTGTTTTAGGGCTTTTTCTCAACGAAAAGCATATCAAACAAGGAGATTTTACTTAAAGAGATTTCAAACTGTAAGATTTTTGAAAATCAAAATCTATTTTGAGACAACCTCTTTTCATATAAATAACAGAACGATGGTTTTAGATGAGGAATCCGAGCAGGATACCGGCGGCTACTGCCGAACCGATCACACCGGCTACGTTCGGTCCCATCGCGTGCATCAGCAGGTAGTTGGTCGGATCGTATTCCAGACCTACAACTTGTGAAATACGCGCGGAGTCGGGTACGGCCGACACACCGGCATTACCAATGAGCGGATTGATCTTATTGTCCTTGCCCAGGAACAGGTTGAAGAGTTTCACAAACAGGACTCCTGATGTGGTCGCGATCACGAAAGAGAAAGCTCCCAGGACAAAGATCAGGATCGAATCCCAGGTCAGGAACTGAGAAGTCTGAGTAGAAGCTCCTACCGTTACTCCCAGCAGAATAGTAATGGTATCGATCAACGGCCCACTGGCTGTATTGGCCAGACGGCGGGTCACACCACTTTCTTTCAATAAGTTTCCGAAGAAAAGCATCCCCAACAGAGGAAGACCCGAAGGAACGAGGAATGTAGTAAGAAGCATACCGATGATAGGGAACATTACTTTTTCCGTATGAGAAACCACGCGGGGAGGTTTCATGCGGATCAGACGCTCGTTTTTATTTGTTAGTAAGCGCATGATCGGTGGCTGGATCACAGGTACAAGTGCCATATACGAATAAGCCGATACAGCAATCGCACCCATCAGATTAGGAGCCAGCTTGGAGGAAAGGAAGATCGCGGTGGGTCCGTCGGCACCACCAATGATACCGATGGCTCCGGCCTGGTTCGGTTCGAAACCGATGAGCAGTGCAATGATATAAGCGCCGAAGATACCAAACTGGGCCGATGCCCCGATCAGCATCAGCTTCGGGTTAGAGATCAGCGCGGAGAAGTCGGTCATGGCACCGATACCCAGGAAGATCAGGGGCGGATACCAGCCCGAGGTTACTCCCTGATACAGGATATTCAGTACAGATCCCTCTTCATAGATACCTACGTTCAGTCCGGCATCCAGAGGGAAAGGTATGTTTCCGATCAGCATACCGAATCCGATGGGGATCAGCAGCATAGGCTCAAATTCTTTAGCAATGGCCAGGTAGATGAACAACAGTCCCACAAGCAACATGATTACATGTTGTATGGTCGCATTGGCAAAACCGGTAAATTGCCAGAAGTCAGCCAGATTATTTCCTAAAAATGATATGAACTCTCCCATGATTATTCAATAATTACGAGGTCTGTACCTTCCAGTACCGAATCTCCTTTGTTAACATTAACAGAGGCTATTTTTCCGTCTTTGTGCGCGTTGATGTTGTTCTCCATTTTCATCGCTTCCAGGATGATGATGGTCTGTCCTTTTTTCACCTCGTCGCCCTCTTTCACTTTGATGTCCAGGATCACACCGGGTAGCGGGGACTTTACACCGTCTTTCTTGGCTCCGGACGGACGGGCTACTACGGGAGCACCTGTTTCTGTTCTGGGCGCGGCGGCAGGTTTCTTCACGAGCTTAGGTGCTGCCGGAAGAGGACTGTCAAGTTCTACTTTATAAGGAGTTCCGTTTACTTCTACTTGTGCGACATTGTTTTCTATATCGCCGATAGTTACGGTATAATTGTTACCGTTTATTTTTTATTTATACTCTTTCATATAGGATTTCGTTGAGGAAGTTATACTTATTTTTTAGGTGTTTCACGCAGCGTGTAGATCTTTGAGCTCCACGGAGAGTAAGTACGCTTTACCTTATGGATCGTGAGTACCATGTCTTCGAAGTCGTGTACTTCGTTGGTAAATTCGTGCATAGCCATAGCAATGGCTGCAAACTCTTCTCCGGAACGTTTGCCCAGATTCTTTTCTTTGGCTTCCCGCTGGTCGGTGATTCCGTGGGCTTTCATAGCATTGCGTTTGCTCAGTTTCACGGCAATGTTACCCACCGTTTTGAAGAGCAGGAACAGGATAAGCAATCCGCTGAACACTACGCACATAGCCGTTATAGCCATGCCGATACCTGTAGAGTCGTGTTCCCGGAATTTATCAATCTTGCTGTTTTTGTCTATCGTCAGATTGTTGGTATTGGGAGTCACATAGCTACTGCCCGCACCTTTTATTTCCCATTCTGTACTGCCGTCTTCCACACGTCCGTAAGATTGATCTATGGGTATTCCCGCAGGTATGGTTACCTCATCGATCAGGGTTTTCCCATTAGAGTCATATAATGCGATGTAGTTCTCTTTGGTGGGATCCAAAGTGAAGTTTACATGGAAAGTACCCCGTGAAGGCATACCATCTGCCCAGAATAAGGCATGCTGACGCGGTTTGATCTGAGTCAGTACATCACTTTTGGGGATGGCATATTTAGTCGGATTGTTCGGATCGTTGGTCAGGTAGCATCCTTTGATATCCACTGTGGCAAAAGAGGTGTTGTAGATCTCTATCCAGGCGCTGTGTATCCCATAATCGTCCTGGAAGTTGCTCTCATTCACCACCATCACCTCATTGATGCGCAGGCTGCCCGGGCTTTGTGCCAGCAGCCCTGTCACGCAGAGGAGTGCCGTCGCAACGAATATTCCGCGTATTTTTTTGTTCATAAGGATCAATATTTACTGTTTTTACAAAGGAATATTACCATGCTTCTTAGCCGGATTGATCAGCTTTTTCGTCTGCAATTGTTGTAAAGCGCGGATCACACGGAAACGAGTATTACGTGGTTCGATCACATCATCGATATATCCGTATTTAGCAGCATTGTAAGGATTGGCAAACAGCTTGGTGTATTCAGCTTCTTTTTCAGCCATGAACGCAGCAGGATCAGCGGCTTCTTTGGCTTCGCGGGCATACAATACTTCTACTGCACCGGCGCCGCCCATGACCGCAATCTCGGCAGTAGGCCACGCATAGTTCATATCGCCACGCAGTTGTTTGCAACTCATCACAATGTGAGAACCACCGTAAGACTTACGCAAGGTTACTGTTACTTTGGGCACTGTGGCTTCTCCATAGGCATACAGCAGTTTGGCACCGTGAAGGATCACACCGTTGTATTCCTGACCGGTTCCCGGAAGGAATCCCGGTACATCTACCAGTGTTACCAGAGGAATGTTGAACGCATCACAAAAACGTACGAAACGTGCTCCTTTGCGGGATGCATTGCTGTCAAGTACACCGGCCAGATATTTCGGCTGATTGGCAACCACACCTACGGATTGTCCGTTGAAACGTGCGAATCCGACAATCAGGTTCTTTGAATAATCGGGTTGTACTTCAAGGAATTCACCGTTGTCTACGATAGCAGCAATCACCTCATACATATCGTAAGGTTTATTGGGGCTGTCAGGAATGATTTCATTGAGTGAGTCTTCCAGACGGTCGATCGGATCGTTGCAGACCAACAGAGGAGCTTCTTCCAGGTTGTTTTGTGGGATATAGCTGAGCAGACGACGGATCATAGACAATCCTTCTTCTTCGGTTTCAGCGGTAAAATGAGTAACGCCTGATTTGCTGGCGTGTACCGATGCGCCTCCCAGTTCTTCCTGAGTAACATCTTCACCGGTCACGGTCTTTACTACCTTAGGACCTGTAAGGAACATATAAGAAGTTCCTTCGGTCATCAACGTAAAGTCGGTCAGAGCAGGTGAATACACAGCACCACCAGCGCAGGGTCCGAAAATACCAGAGATCTGTGGGATCACCCCGGAAGCCATGATGTTGCGCTGGAAAATCTCGGCGTATCCTGCCAGGGCATTGATACCTTCCTGAATACGCGCGCCACCTGAGTCGTTGATACCGATCACCGGAGCACCCATTTTCATGGCCATGTCCATTACTTTACAGATCTTCTGTGCCATCGTTTCGGAGAGTGAACCTCCGAATACAGTGAAATCCTGTGCGAAAACATACACCAGACGGCCATCGATCGTACCGTAGCCGGTTACTACCCCGTCGCCGAGGATTTGTTTTTTCTCTTGTCCGAAGTTGG
This sequence comes from Bacteroides sp., assembly GCA_020861095.1. GTDB lineage: Bacteria > Bacteroidota > Bacteroidia > Bacteroidales > Bacteroidaceae > Bacteroides. The sequence continues at coordinate 4,853 of JAJBTC010000209.1, read as the reverse complement.
TACATCTGTGTTGTACAAACATGTCCAGTTCTTCGAAACTACCTTCATCCAGCAATTGGGCGATGCGCTCCCGTGCGGTATATTTACCTTTGGCGTGTTGTTTTTCAATAGCTTTTTCGCCACCACCTAAACGAGCTTTCGTACGGAGTTCAATAAGCTCTTTTACTTTTTCAAGCTGGTTACTCATGAATTTTATGTTTTATGGATTGATTAATAATATGGATCCGCAACTTTTACGACAGAAGGTGTGTGACTTCTGCCGTTAATGAGGACTGATTCTTATTTTCTGCCTTTCTTTTTCGGATTTTATTCTTCACACAATTCGGTAAGTACTCCCTGAGTCGATTTAGGGTGCAGGAAAGCAATACTCAGCCCTTCGGCACCCTGACGCGGAGCTTTATCGATCAGGCGTATCCCTTTTTCTTCTGCTTCTGCCAGCGCGGGAGCAACACCATCAGCTACGGCAAATGCCACGTGATGCACACCCGGACCTTTGTTTTCCAGGAATTTGGCAATTGTACTTTCAGGAGAGGTCGGCTCCAGCAATTCGATTTTCGTATCACCTACTTTCAGGAAAGCAGTGCGTACTTTCTGGTCTTCAACCGTTTCGATGTTGTAGCACTTCAGGCCCAACACATTCTCGTAATAGGGAAGAGCTTCTTCAATGCTTTTTACAGCAATACCCAAATGCTCGATGTGTGAAATTTTCATGATTATGATCGTTTATTTCGCATTAAACAATATGTTTTTATACAAATAAAGGCCTGTTCCTTCATTCCTCTTTTCTTGCCCGCCTAAGGTGATCATTCTGTTGGTCTTCAGTCTGTTCGATGGTCGACGGGCCGGCTGATAACAGAACAACCCTCCTGTCCTATGACAGCATGTATTCCGTTTTTATTCAGCGGAGGACAGATCGTATGATCCATTCCGGAACCGGCTCAAATTCTGCGCAAAGAAAGATAATTCTGATTGAATAGAGAAATTTTTCTGCAATTAATTACAGGTTTTATACGTTAGTTTTTCGATTTATGTTTAGAAACATATTTTAGGATTTACGATTTGCTGATTTACTCCTCCCTCAGACCTTTATTTGAATAGGACCAGCAAGGAACGTTATGATGTACGATGGAAGTGATTTATAGTCTTAACGAGGTGCCAGTATCACTTTTTGTGCGTATGTTACAGGTCTGGATTCCCGGATTTTTTGATTCTTTATCTATGTTCCTCCATACTCTGTTCTATCTTGTTTCTTGCTGATCAGGATTCTCACGCATACATGCGTATGCAGATCCTGTTGAGCCAGTTCCAGCGAAACCGGAACCAGCGGCGGGTGCTGCTTTGTTTTCCACCGAAGCGGAGAACAAACTCGCGGTAGGGATTTTTGCGGAAGGGAAGTCCTACGTCCATAAATTCCAGATGACGGTAATTGTGTTCGTAGGAATAGGAAATAGCTTTCCATACGGCCAGTATTCCCGGATATTGCAGGGCAAAGGTCTTTCGCATGCCTCCTGAAAACCACAGATAGGCATTCTCTCCGGAGAAAACACAGGCCGATCCGCCGATGATCCGTCCTTTGTAGCGCACAATAAAGATCTTGCCCAATTTGTCGTGAGCCAGCCAGGAGGGTATGTGCCGGAAAAATTCGATGCTCGGAAAGTGTTTCCGAATGCGTGGTGAATAGACATAACGCAACATCTGTGAAAACTCTTTGATCTCTTCCAGAGATTCCGCGATACCGACTTCCGCGCCGTTTTTCAGTCCTTTTTTGATCTGTCGCAGCCGCGACTCACTGAATCGCTCTTCAGGAGGTACGTTGTGGTGTAATGAGTTGCGTACACGCAGCCAGTTGACTGCGAAATAGTGATTCTTACGGAAAAATCGGTAGCCGAATTTCGCATTTTCCAGGTTACGGAATTCGATCAGGAACGAGTGCTCTTTTACTTCCCTGGTCAGGTGTTCGAGCGTTTCACCGAATATTTCTTCTTTATCGACATCCGGGTCGAAGTATTCGCCCGTATCGTATATCTCACACCGGCGGATCAGGGAGGGAGGGAACCAACGGGTACTTTTCCGGATGGCAGCCAACAGCCGGGCAATCGGACGGCCCTCTTCCGAGGCTACGATCATCAGAGGGACATAGCCGGGAGTGGCTTCATACAATTGGAAAAGCTCCTTTGAATGAAACACGTGGTTACCTGGCAGGTCAGGAATCTTTTTCGAACACAGGTATGTAGTCAGTTTTAAAGCCATCTGTTATACAAATATATATATTTTTCTTGTAGAAACCAGTATGTAGACATGGATTCCTACACCTATTTACGAAAGGCGGGAGTCAACTTCCTCTCATGTAACATCATGGGAAAAAAAGTTGAGAATGAATATTCATCCTCAACTTTCCGGAAAAATAAAACGAACCTACAGGTTGTTTAAGTACTTTTTGCTGATCCTGCCGGCAAAGGCAGGATCAACAGGGCGTATCTGATGCTTTTTACTATAAAATCTCCTCTTATAAAAAACTTAATCGGTTGGCCTTATACAGGATGATTTGTATAGGGTTGAGTTTTCTATGTATGGAGCATCGTTGCATCAGCCCAGCACTCCATCTTCGCCGCCGCCATCTTCGCCGCTGTCGCCGTTATCATTGTAACTGCTACCATCCGTGTAGTCGGTATCCGGTTGGTGATAACGGGTGACACTCATCTCTTTGAGGGTTCGCTTAAAGAGTTTGCCTGGTGTGAAGAGGATGTGTTTGCGGTAGATATTGTCCGCACTTACTTCCTCTTCCCTGTCCGCGCTATGTGCCCGCACACTCGGACGAAAGTTTCCAAACTCACCCAGACGCACACTTTTGCCGTCGTCCAGGTCCCTTACCATTGCGTCTACCAGTCCGGCAATCACCTGTTGCACCACCCCACGGTGGGCACCACAGATCAGAGTCACGTTCTGACAGAGTTTTTCAAAACTCACCTCACCCATAGTTACAGAGCGCGGTACATACTTTTCGGTTTTTTCAGGATCGAAACCGAAGATCCTTTTGGTAATGACATATTTCAGTGCCATAATTCTTTGGATTTTAATAAATGAATAAATAAAATTATTGTTTGTCTAGACACTACAAAGGTAGAAAACCGCGAAAAGGTGCTGTCTCCTTTCTGGCTCTTTCGGGCCATCTGACGTGGAAAATTGGGTTTATGTCTTTGAAGTGAGTTATATCGGAAGGAATAAATCCGGAATTGGATTAGGAAATCCGGAAAGGATTGGATATATTTGTCTTTGTGTTGATCTAACCTAATCCGATTTGTAACATGGCAAACTCAGAAAGACAACCTAAAGCACCTTCTCATCCTTTGAGTATCAATATCAATCGCCTGCGTTATTATCTGCTCGCTCCGGACGAAGCGATTCTTTTCGACTGGCTGGTCGTCAAACAAATCTCTTTCAAATACGTGGATTTTCATTATTCCCAACTCCGGATAGAACGGGAAACCCGAATCAAACGTTCGCGTCTGGAGAGTATCCTGACACGTTTCGCACGGGATGGTTTCCTGGCTACGGAAGTCCGTACAAATCCTACCACAAAGGGACAGGTACGTTATTTCAGGGTCTCTCTTTGCCGGTTGGCGGATGCGATCTTGCTGGGAAAATACATCAAACCCGGGTCGGAACTGATGACTCATGTGCTTGACTATCTCTGCTACCATACGATCCGTCAGCAAATGGCGTGGATGAAAGAGGAGGGTCTGGTGGATGGAGAGCATCCCGACTTTGAAGAGATGCGCCGGCATGTAGAAAAGATGCGTCCGTTTTACAACCGCATCTATCAGGGCTATCTGCACTATCGGGACCTGTTGCTCAGACGGCCCGATTCTCCCCGTGAACTACTTGCCCTTTTTCGTCAGGAGAAATTGCCCTCTCACGGAGATCATCTGTATCTGTTGGCTTTGTTTGCCAGAAAATATAGTACACAGGAGATCACTGCTATTGTGCAGAACTACTTCAGTGCGATCTATCATGAGGAGATCCGGCCTGCTGATATGCTGGGCTATTTACTCTATTTTGTGCCTGCGGACAGAATGTTTCCTACGGCTCAGATCTATCTGAACTGTAAATCGTCTGTTATTTCCTTGCTGGAGATAATCCGGGAACGTCCTTTGGAATAGAAAGGATAGTAAAAAACAAAATCCGAACAGTGAAAAATAACGTGGCTTATTTCTTAATACATAATAATGTGTGAATAAGACCTTATCTGTGCATATTTGTCAGGTGAATTTGTGTTTCCATAAGAGAGATAAAAAGAGAATATGATCACTTACATGGAGGGTTTGACACAGGGTTGCTTGTGTAAGGGATTGTATATGTGCATGATGCCGTCTATGAGTGAAAACATTTTCCAAACGGGATGATCTTTGAACAAACTCGTTTTTCCTTATTCATGAACAGCGTATTTTTTCTTTCAAATTCTTCTTATGATAGAGAAACAGAGATGACCTCTTTTTTTGCAGGGAGTATTAGTTGTAGAAATGGATAGTACAGGCTGCTGCAACTCCTCCAAAGACAGGCAAATAATTAACTTTAAAGTTTTGCATGATGGTATGGAATTCTTTACATTTGTCACAGGCATAGGAAGTTCTTCTCCCATTGCCAGAAGAAGAAAAATAGATAGAGAAATAAAATAAATACTGTTTGTAATTGGGACACGACTTATGACGAAAAATAGGTATGTGATTTATTCCGGATAGAATGAATTGCCTCTCCGATGTGCTCCGGATGAATATCTTCTTGTATGGTTTTTTTCTGATTGAACCCTTTCCGTTTATGGATGAAGGGGTTGTTGCGGGTGTATGGTATATACC
>JAJBTC010000207.1 GCA_020861095.1 Bacteroides sp. | reverse complement strand
ACTTAAAACCTTACTTCAACGCCTGATATTTGGTAATTTCCATACTTTCCATCAAATCGCCGATAGCAGCTACTCCACTCTGGAAATGGGGAGTTTGGTTGTGGAAGTGAATGGCATCTATACTTTTCCATTGTTCCATAAATGTCAGTACATTTTCATTGTCCAGATCTTCAAACAAGTCATAGGAGATATTTCCTTCTTCTGCCCGGCTTCCTTCTATCATGGCCTGAACGGCTTGTATAAACGCTTCTCTTTTCCCTTCTTTTACAATCGCTTTTGCTACAATGGTAATCATACTTTTTTATTTTTATGAGTTATTACGGATACGTAGATATATCCCGACAAATATACGGTTTTACAGGTAAAATATCTATTTTTGTGGACCTAATAAAAGAGAACAGGCTGTTTTTGTTTCTGTAATGTCTCCCCATGGACTTTACCAGATCGAACTATATAGGTATCTACACCTGCTGATATGCAAAAATATCCCTGACAGATATGCTGTTAACACCCTTAATCTATCTCAAAAAGAGAAACCTTTGGTCTTCTGAAATGTTATATTTGATTTAGTATAAACATTTTAAAGTTTTAAGATCATGAAAATACAAGCAGCTGTTCTGAAAAATCCGAAAGAGGATTTCGTGATGGAAGAGGTGGAGATGGAAGATCCCAGAAGTAATGAAGTAGTAGTAAAAGTGATAGCCACCGGGCTGTGTCATACAGACGTTGCAGTGATCGAGCAGTATATGCCTCTGCCCCTACCTATTATCCTGGGTCATGAAGGCGCGGGAGTGGTAGAGAAAATCGGCAGCAGTGTAACTAAAGTGAAACCGGGAGATAAGGTAATTCTGGGACCTGCTTCGTGTGGTGTGTGTGAATTTTGCCTGTCGGGGCATCCCTCTTATTGTAAAAACTTCAATGCACTGAATGTATCGGGCAGAAGGATGGATGGCTCTACCGCTTATCATTTGCCGGATGGAAAAGAGGTGAACGGACACTTCTTTGCTCAATCGTCCTTTGCCACGTATGCGCTGGCCAACGAAAGGAACGTGTTTAAAGTAAAGGAAGACACTCCGTTGGAAATGCTTGGTCCGTTGGGTTGCGGCTTTCAGACCGGTTCGGGCTCTGTATTGAATGTGATCCGGCCTCGTCCGGGAGAGAGCATTGTGGTTTCGGGTATTGGTCCCGTGGGACTGGCAGGGATCATGGGTGCAAAAGCGGCGGGATGTACCACGATTATTGCTGTAGATGTATTCGATACTCGCCTCGAAATGGCAAAAGAGTTGGGTGCTACTCATACGTTTAACAGCAAAAACGGAAAACCGTCCGAAGAGGTGCTCAAACTTTTTCCCGAAGGGATCGATTATGCATTCGATACGACTTCTCTGAATGAAGTGATCAATGACAACCTGACCATGCTGAAACCGATGTCGAAATGTATCCTCGTGGGTGTGGGTAAATCTCCTACGCTCGATATTGATTATGTACATTTTGAAGACGGAAAGAATATCGAATTTGCTATCGAAGGAGACAGTCAGCCTGATATATTCATCAACCGACTGATCGAACTGTATAAACATGGGATGTTCCCCTTTGATAAACTGATCACGTATTATGAGTTCAAAGATATCAATCAGGCCGTAAAAGATTTTACACAAGGAAAGGTGATCAAGGCCGTGATCAGGATGCCACAATAAGTTATGAGTTATGAGTTGTAAGTTATGAGTGAGTAGTGAGTTACGGACGTGAAGGTCCGGAGTGGCTTTCATGGGAACAGGCTTGTTGCTGTGGATATGCAGAGAAAAGACAGAAAGCCAAACAAGCTACAGTCAACAAAGAAAAGAGGGAGAAGCAGACCTGTTCAGTCTGCTTCTCTCTTTTTCACGATCTGTGCCCGTATACGACTCAGGGATTGGGGGGTAACACCGAGATATCCGGCAATCTCTCTGAGGGTGACTTTCTGCAACAGGTCGGGCATCTTTCTGGTAAAGGCGAGGTAACGTTCTGTGGCATCGGAAGAGAAAATATCGATCAGTGCGTTGTCTGTGTGCAGCAACAACTGCTCAAACAAGCGTGTGATCCAGATAGAAAGCATGGCTGAATGTTCCATCAGTTTGTTGACACTTTCCTTACGAAGCCGGTATACCCGACATTCGGAAGAGGCTACGATATGGATGCGCGACGGACGGTCTTCTACATATCCCCACGAAGAGAACAACGCCTCACCGGGCACGGCAAACCAGATAGTCACTTCCCTATCCTCCAGCTCTTTATAACCACGGAGTATTCCTTCAGAAATAAGATAGAGGGAACGGTCTGTCCGCCCCTCTCTGATCAGTATATCGCCTTTTTGTAACAGGATCTCTTCCACTTCCGACAGCAGGAGTTCTTTGTCTTCCCGCGTCAGATCCGTTGTGTTATCTGCTCGTTTGAGAAATTCTTCCATGTATATTTTTCGATCAAAAACGTAATTCCTATCAACACAGTGATCAGCACTTCGGCCACCGGAACAGCCAGCCAGATGCCACGCTCTCCCCACCACAAAGGTAACAGGAAAAAACAAATAACAGGCAGCATTCCGCGCGTCAATGTGAAAGTAATAGCTTTACGCACATTCTCGACACACATATAATATCCACAGACTACGATGTTGATGCCGAAAAATATAAAATCTAAGGCGAACAAGGGTAATCCATACGTAGCAATCTCCCACGCGGGATTGGTTGGATCTGTAATGAACCAGGAGATAACGGTGTCTTTCCACATCCATGAAACCAACAGGAAAAATGCTCCCGCGGCTGCTGCGACCTTCAGGGCAAGGTGAAACGCTTGCCGTCCGCGGGTGTACATACCGCATCCATAGTTGTAGCTGATAATGGGTTGGGCACTCTGGACCGTCGCATTGAACAGCATAAAGATAATAGGGAACAGATAGCAGATGATGCTATAGGCTGCTACCCCACTCACCCCCAGGTGACGCGCAAACACAAAGTTGCCTGCTATCATCATCAGGGCAATGGTGAGTTCACTGAAGAAAGCCGAACAGCCCAGACGGATCATATAACTAATATTGCACAGGGTGAGTCTCACACTTTTCACGCTCCATTTCAGACGAAGCAGTTTCACCTGCGGAGAATAGCGCATCAGATAGACCAGCAACATCGAAACGCCTGCGATCTCTCCGATACCTGTGGCAATGGCTGCCCCGGCCAAGCCCCAGCCTGTTACGAAAATAAATACATAGTCGAGCAGTATGTTTATCACTGTGCCTGTAATGACACATACCATAGAAAAGGCGGGGCTAACTATGCGTACAAAGAACGGCAAGGTACACAACAGGGATTGAAATACTGCAAATACGATGTAATAGCGCAGGTAGATCACCGCATCGTTCAGAATGTCCATCGGCGATCCGAGCAACAGGGCTGTCTGCCGGGCAAAAATAAACACCCCCACAGATACCAGCAGCATGGCTAAAGAAGATACCACCACGGCCTGGGTAGCGTTGATATTGGCTACCCGCACCTTGTCGCGCGACAGCTGGATAGAGGCCACAATGGCCCCTCCCATACCGAACATCAGTCCTACGCCAGTGAGAAACAGCGAAACGGGGGCTACGATATTCACCGCCGCCAGTGCATCGCTGCCAATGCCCCGTCCGACAAATATACCATCTGTAATGATAAACAAGGCGGTAGCAAGCATCCCTAACACATTGGGGATTAATTGTCTCATAAACAAATGTCCCACTTTCCTCTTTCCAAAATCAATTTTATCCCTCAACATATCTTTTACTTTTTCCGGAGCCCGGTTAGAGTTCAGTCTATCTTCCTCAAAGCAGATTACTTCAGGGATCAGCACCCTGCAAACAAACGCTGATAAGCAGAGCATTAACCTCCCAACCGGCTTCTCATTTCCCGGCAAAGTTACAGTAAGAAAAAATATCAGAAATTACCAAATGGTAATTTCGCCAACCCTCTGTCAGGGTCGTATGGGGTCTACAGAACACATTGAAGGAAATGAGAAAGATCTCTATCCTTCTCTTATATGTATAGAAATCACTATCCGCAAATAGGAAAATTACCTGGCCAGAATGAATTTCCCTCCCTATCTTTGGTGAAACCAAAAACAAGAAAACGATGTTACGAAAAACGATTCCTTTATTGACTCTCGTTCTGCTTCTTACCTCTTGCGCCATGTATACCAGCATGATGAATGCAGACAAAAATATCCGTAAACTAAGTATAGGGATGACCGAAAAAGAGGTGATCGGTGTGATGGGCAAAGAGTATGAAGTAATCTCTGCCAATAGCAGAAACACCGTATGGGGATACAAATCTTATGACGATAGTATCTATATGCTCTATTTTGAAAAAGGCAGGTTGGTAGAATGGGAAAAAGAGTGGTTAAAAGTGTATCCGACACCTCCCCGGCCTCACCATCCTCATCCACATAGCTGATGACATGAGAACAGCGGTGAGCATACGGAATGTAACGACAATTAGATCAGCCCCTTTTCCCTGGCAAAGCGGATGGCCTCGATGGCCCGGTCCGCTCCCAGTTTCGACAATATATTCTTCCGATGATTATGAACGGTGTATATACTGATATTCAGTCGGTCGGCAATCTCCTTACTGAGCAGACCGTACTGTATCAGTCGAAGGATCTCTATCTCCCGCGGCGTAAGAGGTGTGTTATCGGTAAAAAGGGGGTCAGACAAACGAATGCTGTCAGAGGCAGGATGTCTATCCGCAGGAAACGTCTGATGTGATACAGGGGCATGGGCAGACGAAGAGACGATCTGCCCGGTTCTCAGGTTTCTCACCGCATATCTGACTCCCTCTTCCATAGACTGATCCGGAGCAATGTCCAGACTTCCGCCTATCATCCAGGCCTTGCCGTTACGGTCTTGCTGCATCACCCACTGCCTGCTGACCACAGAGATATATTTCCCTGCCGCATGGCGGATACGATACTGATAATGCGTAGTATACTCATTCCGTTCCCGGGGAGCAAGCGAGTAAATAAACTCACTGTGGCCAACCTGCAACTCGGCAAGCCGGCTGCGATCATCCCCATGGATCTGATCCTGCAGAAAATCTCCCTGCTTCCGGATATTCCTTATCCGGGAAAGAGGATAGCCCAACAGATCAGAAAACCGGTCTGAAGCAAAATCGTATCTGCACCTGTAGACATCCACAGCAAACATACACTCCGGACTCCGGAAAGCCCACTGTTGGAGCATCTTTTTCTTTTCTGCCCACAACCTATTATTCACGTCACAGCCGCTGATGTGCTGCCTGGCCCACATTTGCTCCGGGGTTGGAAATAGATTTTTCATGTTTGAAGGGTATCCTGTTTTATAAAAATAGGGAAAGCCGAACCGCAGGGCGAAATTTATTTCAGCTATGCTGAGGCGCATCCTGGCTTCTGCAAAGATAGCAAAATCTGCACAATTAACAGATAGATCCTTTTACGGACTACACCACAAAGAATTTCCCGACAAAATCCATTTGCGAAAATCACTTATCCGACTTCAATAAAAGCGACTGGAAACCATCTTTTCTCCGTTTGAAAAAAAATCCTATCTTTGTATATCCTGTGCTGAAAGCAACAGATATATAGTTTTGTTAATAAAAAGGTCCTATAGATCCTTCCAGACAAACAGCCATGGAAAAACAAACAATTCCCGAAACAGTAGCCCTTCGCTTCAACGACTGCATCAACCGACGCGATCTCGACGGCCTGACCGATCTGATGACAGATGATCACGTGTTTGTCGATTCCATCGGCCAACGTGTAGAAGGAAAAAGGGCCAACCGGAAGATGTGGAACGACTTTTTCACCCTCTTCCCGGATTATCAGAATATCTTTGAAACAGTTACCCGACAAGGGAACACAGTTATTATGCGAGGACGCTCTACATGCACAGACGAACGACTCAATACCCATTCCATATGGATAGCCCAGGTAAGAGGCAACCAGTTAGAAGAGTGGTGCGTATGCTCCGACACCAACGAAGTATGAAAGTTAAGAAGACGAATATTCCTACTGATAGCCTCACCCATCGCTATCGACCCTATTCGTACAGCGATGCTTATGCATGCGAATTCCACTCCGAAAAGCCGGTTGACACAGATGATATCCTGATTGCTTTCCGGACAGATATGCCCACCTGGGTAGAAGCCCTTTTCTGTTTACGTAACATCCTTGTCAGACCATTTGGTCTCCGGGGCTCAAATAAAGAGGAGACCGGCGACAAAGAACAGTTCGTACGTGCCATCCGCGACGGTGACAGCTATCACGGGGCAAAGGTAAGTGATAAGTCTCCTACGGAAACCGTACTCCAATCAGATGACAAGCACCTTCGTGCCTATATCTCCGTATATGTGGGATCTTCAGGCGAACACCGTTACAGCGCTTTTATCATCACCATCGTACAGTTCAAATACTGGCTGGGATATGCTTATTTTTATACGATCTATCCCTTCCATCATCTGATCGTAAAAACAATGTTCCGCCACGTGATCAACAAACGGATTTCATCCTGAACGCAGCAGCCAACCTATATCCACCCTGAAAAACTGCCGTTTTCAGAGCCTTTTTTGTCACGTTCATAAAAAACACGATACATTTTCTTTTACTTATTCGGATATTTAAACCTTGTAAAGAAGATCATTGTTTTCCGCCGGAGCCCAATGGAAGAAAGATCCTTATCCGCCGGAAAATACATGTCAGACCAAACAACAGAAAAGACAAGAAAGGATCAACCTATTCCTTTTTTAATTAAATTTGCCTCACAATCGCAACATGTATATATGAGTAATCCATCAGATAAAGAGAAGAAGACGAACTCCGACAAACGAAACCCAGACCATCCGGATCTGTCGCGCCGCAAGACACTGAGAATAGTGGGTGCCGGCACACTGGGAGCCATTGGCGCCGTCTACGGTGTAAACCATTTCCTGGCAGAAAGTTCTATAGATGAGGCTACAGCCCTGGGTCGTAACATCAATCCGCTGCCGGAAAGTGCATCGTCCAACCAGCCCCGACAAGTCATTCAACCGATTAAACACAACACTGATAACCCTTCCATGAAAGTAGTACTTATCAACGGTAGTCCGCGTAGAAACGGCAACACATTCATCGCCCTTACGGAAATAGCAAACACTCTCCAGGCAGAAGGGGTGAGTGCCCCTATCATCCAGCTGGGTCCCAAACCTGTACAGGGGTGCAACAACTGCCAGAAATGCAGGCCATCCAATGTATGTATCTTCAATGATCCGCTCTATGCCGAGGTAAGGAAGGAACTGGAAGATGCCGACGGACTGATCATCGGGTCGCCTGTCTATTACGCCGGTCCGAATGGCGCGCTGTGTGCCCTGATAGACCGGGTATTCTACTCCGCGGGAAGCATGCTGAGTTATAAAGTAGGTGCTGCTGTAGCTATCTGCCGCCGGGGCGGCGCCAGTGCCACACTGGACCGTCTGAACAAATATTTCAGCATTACCAATATGAATATCGTTGGCTCGCAATACTGGAACCTGGCACACGGTCTTGCGCCCGGTGAAGTGAGACAGGATGAAGAAGGCCTGCAGACCATGCGCACCCTGGGCCGGAACATGGCATGGACGATCCGCAATACACGCGCGGCACAACAGGCCACTCCGCAACCGGAAAAACGTGTCGTTACCAACTTCATCCGGTAACAGACCTTACAACAGAAAAAATAGTTAAAAGTATTCCTTCAACAGGTATGTTCGATCAACGAACATGTGCTTATAAATGTAACCTGGGAAATCGTTTCCTCCGGAATGTGGAAAAAGAGACGATCCGGTATTTTATGCTGGCCGATTCCAGCTTGCTGAAAGGACAGATGATCCGAACCAGACAGATCGTTCCGGGTAAGATCTGAAAGAAAAAAACAGGATGTACTAACTGATTAAAAAAGAATATATGCTACGGAAAATCAGAATTACCGCTGCCGTAATCTGCTTCACATGTGTGACCCTGCTGTTCCTCGATTTCACAGGAACACTGCACCAGTGGTTCGGATGGTCAGCAAAAACACAATTCTTTCCCGCTCTGCTTGCCCTCCATATCGGAGTAGTAGTGGGGCTCATTCTACTTACGTTACTCTTCGGACGCATCTACTGCTCCGTGATCTGTCCTCTGGGCGTATTCCAGGACAGTGTGTCGTGGACAGCGGGCAAACGAAAGAAAAACCGTTTTCGCTACTCCCCCGCCCTCAACGGGTTGCGTTACGGAGTACTGGCACTCTTTGTCTTCGCTCTGATCGGTGGTGGCCTCCTGGGCACTTCCATGCTGGTGTCCCTGCTGGAACCTTACAGTGCGTATGGTCGTATGGCCTCCAACCTGCTGGCCCCTCTCTACCAGTGGAGCAATAATGGTCTTGCCTACCTGGCAGAACGCATGGACAGCTACGCCTTCTACTCCGTGGATGTATGGATCAAAAGCATGACCACATTTGTAATTGCCGTCGTCACCCTGATTGTGATCGTAATACTGTCGTGGAGAGGTGGTCGTACCTACTGCAACACCCTCTGTCCTGTGGGAACCCTTCTGGGATTCCTCTCCCGTTTCTCCCTCTGCAAACCGGTATTCGACACAGCCAGATGCAACAGCTGCGGACTCTGCGCGCGCAACTGCAAGGCTTCCTGTATCGATTCCGGAACACACACGATCGACTACAGCCGTTGCGTCACCTGCATGGATTGCATCAACAAATGCAACAAACAGGCCATACATTACAAGATAGTCCGCAAACAGCCTCAACCGGTTATTGCACCTGCAACCGCCGAAGCCGATCACACGACTTCCACAGCCGAAGTAAATGCGCCGTCTGCCATACCAGGAAAAAAAGCATTAAAAAACCAGAGCTCACGCCGTGATTTTCTCTCCGTAACAGCGTTGTTTGCTGTGACCACCGCCCTGAAAGCACAGGAAAAGAAAGTAGACGGCGGACTGGCAGTCATCGAACAGAAAAAGAGACCCACGCGTGCCCAATACATTACCCCACCCGGATCGAAGAGCGTGCGCAACCTCAACAAACGCTGTACCGCCTGTCAGCTGTGCGTATCTGTCTGTCCCAATCAAATCCTGTTCCCCTCTGCCGACCTCACCCGCCTGATGCAGCCCGAGATATCATACGAACGTGGATTCTGTCGTCCGGAGTGTAACCGCTGTTCCCAGGTATGCCCCGCAGGAGCGATAGAGCCCCTCGACCTGGCAGACAAATCAGCCACCCAGATCGGTCGCGCGGTATGGATCCGGGAAAACTGCCTGCCCTGTAACGAAGACGTAAGGTGTAGCAGTTGTGCCATTCATTGCCCCACCGGAGCGATACAGATGGTTCCGAAATCGGCCGATGATCCCGAGTCTACCCCCATTCCGGTGGTCCATACAGAACGTTGCATCGGTTGCGGTGCCTGTGAGCATTATTGTCCGGCACGCCCTTTCAGTGCGATCTACGTAGAGGGCAACACGCTACACCGGACCATCTGATAACTTTGAAAAACGGAAACAAAATGGATCAGAACAATAGAAAAGAGAAAAAAGAGATAGACCGCCGCAAGTTCCTCAAAGTCATGGGTGCAGGTGCGGTAGCCACCACAGCTGCTCTGACCGGATGCGGCGACTCCAACCGTACCCATTCCGGCGCGGGTGGCAATGCTTCGAAAGCCGGATATGGTGAGATGACCTATCGCATCCACCCGCACAACGGCGACAAAGTATCGCTGTTGGGATATGGTTGTATGCGCTGGCCGATGCGTCCCAAAGCAGACGGCAGCGGCGAAGAAGAGATCGACCAGGAGACAGTGAACGAACTGGTAGACTATGCCATTGAGCATGGAGTAAACTACTTCGACACTTCACCTGTGTACATCCGCGGATTCTCGGAACGTGCTACCGGGATTGCCCTCAAACGTCATCCGCGTGAGAAATTCTACATCGCCACCAAGCTATCCAATCAGTCAAACTACACGCGCGAGAACTCTCTGGCGATGTATTACAAGTCTTTTGAAGAGTTGCAGGTAGACTATATCGACTACTACCTGCTGCACTCCGTGGGCGGTGGTTCAGGCATTCAACTGGTACACGATCGCTACATCGACAACGGTATGATCGACTTCCTGTTGAAAGAAAAGGAAGCAGGTCGTATCCGCAACCTGGGATGGTCTTTCCACGGCCAGGTAGAAGTGTTCGACTACATGCTGTCGTTGGATATTCCCTGGGATTTTGTACAGATACAGCTCAATTATGTAGACTGGCGCAACGCCCAGGAAGGCCGCAACGTAAACGCGGAATACCTGTATGCCGAACTGGAAAAGCGCAACATCCCCGCAGTCATCATGGAACCCCTGCTGGGCGGACGTCTGGCCAAACTGCCGGATCACCTTGTCGGACTGCTCAAACAACAGCGTCCGGACGATAGCGTAGCCTCCTGGGCATTCCGCTATGCGGGTACTCCTGAAGGTGTGCTCACCTCATTAAGCGGAATGACCTATCTGGAACATCTGCAGGACAATCTGCGTACACACTCTCCGCTCGAACCCATCACCCCGGAAGAAAACGCGCTGTTGGAACGTGTCACGGAACTGATGCTCAACTATCCGATCATCATGTGTACGGAATGCCAGTATTGTATGCCTTGTCCGTATGGCATCAATATCCCCGGCGTATTTGCCCATTACAACAAATGCGTGAACGAGGCCAACGTCCCCACCAGTTCCCGGGACGAGAATTACCGCAAAGCGCGACGGGCTTTCCTGATCGGATACGATCGCAGTGTGCCTAAACTCCGGCAAAGTGATTATTGCATCCGTTGCGGGATCTGTGAACCCCATTGCCCGCAAAGCATCCGGATACCCCAGGAGATGGAACGTATCAATAAACTGGTGGAGCAATTGAAACAAAACGTTGAGTTTTGAGTTCTAAGTGGTAAGTAATAAGTTGTGAGTTTTAAGTTCTAAGTAATAAGTGGTAAAAACAACTTATATGTAGAAACTCACAACTTAGAACTCAAAACCTACAACTTAAAACTTTTAACTTAGAACTTAAAACTCAATCCCCTTCTATATGGAATTACGTACGGTAAATGTCACCCGATACATCACCCCGCTGAGGGAAGGCGGATCACTGCCTGCCCTGGCAGAAGCAGACGACGGATTCAAGTATGTGCTTAAATTCCGCGGGGCAGGTCACGGTACACGCGCGCTCATTGCCGATCTGATCGGCGCGGAAATAGCGAGGCTATTGGGATTACGTGTCCCGGAACTCGTCTTCCTGATGCTCGACGAAGCGTTTGGCCAGACCGAAGGAGACGAAGAGATCCAGGATCTGCTGCAAGGCAGCCGGGGCAGGAACCTCGGCCTGCATTATCTGTCGGGCGCGGTCACCTTCGATCCGGTGGTCAACAACGTAGACGCGGAAACAGCTTCACGCATCGTATGGCTGGATGCACTCATCATGAACATAGATCGTACCGTAAAAAATACGAATATGCTCATCTGGCACAAAGAACTGTGGCTCATTGATCATGGCAGTAGTCTCTATTTCCACTATAACTGGGAAGACTGGAGGCAGAAAATAGCCAGTCCTTTCGCTAACATACGTGACCACGTGCTTCTGCCTTATGCCGACCTACTCGAAGAAACGGACCAGTGGGCCAGAACCCGGATCACTCCCGAAAAAATAGAGGAGATCGTGCAACTGATCCCCGACGACTGGCTGAATACGGAAGAGACACAGACACCCGAAGAGATGCGCACCGTCTATCGTGAGTTCCTCACCGGAAGACTGAGTGCATCAGACATCTTTATCAAAGAAGCCATCCATGCCAGAAAAAAATCTATATGAATATGCTGTCATTCGGGTAGTGCCCCGGATAGAACGCGAAGAATTTATCAATGTAGGACTCTTGCTTTTCTGCAAAAGGAAGCGATACATCCGTATTCGAATTGCCGTGAACGAACAGAAACTGGCTCTTTACTCCACCGAATGTGAAAGGGAAACCCTGCTCAACAATCTTTCCGCCTGGGAGATCATCGCCTCCGGCCGAAAAGAAGGCGGCTACATAGCTTCCCTCGACGTTGCCGAACGATTCCGCTGGCTGACAGCCGTCCGGAGTGCTACTATTCAGACCTCACGCCCCCACTCCGGATATACATACAGTCTCGACGAGACCTTTGACCGCCTGTTCGGAGAATTGGTTCTGTGACCGGATCCTTTCCATGACGGATCCTTTTGTATCGGATATACAGTATCCGTCTCTACAAGGTCTGGTGTAACATTCGCCTTAAAGCTGCAAGAGATAGAGGTCTCTCAGGTAATCTCCATGCCAATAGAATTGTTTCACCTTATTCATCCCTGCCTTCGTCAGTGATCTGCTGCTTGCTACGTTATCGGGATGGGCGGTTGCCACCAGGTAACGATATCCTTCCTGGCGGGCTATCCGCAGAAGTTCCCTGTTCAATGACAGCATATATCCTTTATTACGATACTCCGGCAGCGTCATACATCCTCCGATCTCCACCGCCTTTTCAGCATCGATCTGCAACGATACCAATTCGGCAGCTATATCGCTTACATCAGTAAACAATCCGGAAACAGCCGCTAAGGTACCCTCCTCCATAACGCCATATAAAACGACCTTTCCGGAGTCATCAAAAGCGGCCTCTATCTCTTTCTCCGTAAAAGGGATATAATGAGCGGGGCTGCTCAGATGGTCTGTAGTAAATTGGTTTATTTCGATCAACCGGGATTTGTATGCTTTACTCAGTCTCTGGATTTTCATAAGGTTCTTCCTGTTATCTACTTACACAGATATTTCCGTATGAGCATCTATAAACGATAGGATCCCTGTACAGGCACAAATTCTGAACCTGTACAGGGATTTTATGATCAGAAATTCAGACTTACCCCGGCCATCACTGTTGCCCGGGGCATGGGGAAGCCAAGCATCGTTTCATACTTCTGTGCCAGCAGGTTATCCCCCTTCACAAAGACCTCTCCCCATTTCCATGCACGATAGGCCACACGCGCATCTACCAATGTATAACTGCTGGATTCGCCCTGATCTCCTGTAGAGAGCAGAAGCTTATCTATCACCTGCGCGCCCGCACTCAGCGTAAATCTGCCCGGACGATAGGTCACACCCGCATATAATTTGTTCCGGGGAGCACCGGTAATATCTGTGTCCATGTGCAGGTAACTGTAATTACTATGCAAAGAGAGGTTGTTAAGGATCTTGTAAGCCAGGCTGAACTCTACCCCTTTGTTGGCAAACTCTCCCACATTCCGGTTCTTCGGATTGCCGTCCACCGGTACAGTCTCCACGATGTTATCTCCTTTGATGTAGTAGAGGGCCAGTTCCATAGAAAGGCGGTTATCAAGCAGCCTTTGCGATACGCTGAGATCATAACTCAGGCTACGCTCGGGAAGCAGGTCTTCATTGGCAGAGTCGTACATATAAAGTTCACGCATATTCGGCGTACGGAAACCTTTTGAAACAGAGAATTTCAGATGAGTTTCCTTAGCTGCCCGGAAAGAGAGGCCTCCCTGAGGCACCCACTCGGTTCCGTAGAGTTTATGATTTTCCAGACGCAGACCGGCATTGATCATAAAACGTCCCAGTTCCTGTTGGGCAAACACATATCCGGCTATCTCATGCAATTTGACATGGTCGGCATAGATCTCCGTCACCGGATTACGATAGGCATTCCCACCATACAGTTTCACATCAAAGCCGCCGGTGAGGGTATTCCCGGTGAAGAGGTTGACAGCCTGATACAGATTCAGACCGCCCATGTAGTCTGTCGACCGGAACAGAAATTCACGGGGATTGCCGCCTTCGGTATATCCGTCGTTGATCTTATGATTTCCCCAATTGTAATACAAGTTCAAAGCCCCCCGCGTGATACCGTAGTTGTTTTCCAGAGAGAGTCCCGACATACCCCGCAACACATCCGCGGTACCTTCATACATGGGATTGTTTACTGTGCCCGGGTTGTTGGAATTGGCTTGCGCGATGTTTACATTGGCAGTCACTTTCCACTCCTCAGAAATATCATATCCCACTTTTCCGAACCCACTGAACAGTTCAAAACCGGAGTTCGCACGATGTCCGTCCGTCCGCTCATAATTTCCACTTACCACTCCCGACCAGGGCCCCTGACGGTAACTATCAGTCAGTGAGTAACGTTGCGTACCGTAGGACCCTACCATCAGCCTCACATTCAGGTGGTTTCCCTCCTGTGTAGCCTGGCGCGTGATGATATTGATGGCTCCTGCCATCGCATTCGATCCATACAGAACAGACGACGGACCACGTGAAACCTCCACCCGCTGCGCGTCGGAAGCGATATACGCATCTGCCACCGGATGGCCATAGATCGTGGCATATTGAGGATGTCCATCGATGAGGATCAGTACCCGTCCGGCACCGCCTCCCATACCACGCAGATTGATCCCCCCTGCCGACCCGCCGGACACACCGTAACCGGCAATTCCACGAGAGGTAACAAATAGTCCGGGGACTTGCTGCGTCAGTGCGGGGAGTATCGTCGTTTCTCCGCTCTGCTCGAGCAGGTTACGAGACACCACACTCACCGGAACAGGTAGCAGATCGCGCGCAATGGGTACGCGTGAGCCGGTGACTACTACTTCTCCCAATTCATATCTTCTCATGGAAATGGTATCGTTGGGTTGCTGATTCTCTGCCTGAGCCACCACCGTACACAACAGACAGCCGATGGATAGATTCAAAATTCTTTTCATGTTTGCTCTTATTTGTTTTACGAATTATTTTCTGTTTTGTTTCCTGATCTCATTTTCCGGATTATTTTTCCAAGAGAGGAAGTATCTCCTCTTCACAGATCTTTCTGCTGATGATGCGATAGTGTGGCGCATACGCCTGGTTGTATGCCTCACTGTGATGCCCCACATAGTTGCCTGCTGTCAGTTTCTCTTCTATTTCTCTGTAATCCTCCGCATAACCGGGAAGAGAGAGTTGCATGGATCTGATAATCGTTTCGATCTGCCTCCATTCCTCTCTCCACTCTTCAACGGGCATGGGAGTGATCCCATTGACACTTCTTACAAAAGCATCGAAAAAGACATCATAAGGGATCCACTCATTTTTCAGTACGGAAAGATCTATTCTATAGAAATTGTGCTGCCATCCGGTACACTCCACCGCTTCTTCCACCGATATAACAGGTGTCGGAGCAGTATAAGAGTCCAGCTCACGCCTCAGGTAACGATCGGCGCCTTCCCTATCGTGGATCAGATGCCCCGGGCCGTATCTATCCTGAAAAAAGAGTTTATACAGATCTTTCAAAGTAGATTTGGGATAACGTTGCATTGCCCGCTCTACCGACATACGCACTGCCTGCTCAAACTCTTTATTTTCTTGTGCACGCACAGGCATAGCTCCCCATAAAAAAACCATTATAAACGATAAAAATTTTGTTTTCCCCATCTTTATGGATATGTATACTAAAAATTGCTTCGCGACTATCGGTATATGGACTTCGCCGTGGTAAAAGTCCCATGCTTGATTCCGGGTACAAATATCTGTTATTTTTTATTTACCTGTACATCCTGTCTTCCCTAAAAGGACAAATGTGTTTATAAAGGCGAATTATTACAACCTGAAAAAAACAAATACATATTCTCTGTGAAACAAAACCCGGCTGGGCGCAACAAGTTACCTGGTAAAGAGGCAAACAGCAGACGAGGTGAGGAAAAGATCCCAAAACCACTTTTTTTGGTTTATTTCTTTCCGGAGACAAAGAAAAGAACAACCTATCTCCAGCTATTTCCGGGATGGATAAAAAAGCAGAGCTACTCCGGCGACTTTCAGTGTAATCGCTGTATAGAACAGTATAGCCTGCACTACCGGCACCGGGATCACCGACTTGAACAACAAAGAGGCTAAGATCAGTCCCACCCCGGTCAGAATCATATACATAGGGACCGACATTTTAAAATCGGGTCTGCGAAACGTACAAAATAAAAAAGCCACCTTCATATTCACCCCGGCACACAACAGCACCCGGAATAAGGCAGGATGCCACCCCGCGAACCACACAAAAGAAGCTATTCCAAAAAACACCAGCCCTGTGAAAAGAAATATCTTACGTAACTCCATCTCCTGATCTTTTATTCTTTACTTCTTATTCCTTTTTGTTTCCTTGTTGATCTACTTTCGTTTTTCCTTTACCTCTCTCCCTCTTCACCTACTTTCGCTCTTCTGCTTTCAGTAACTCCCGGACATAGGGTTCTATCTTCTCCGGAGTCACTACTGGCGAAAACCGTTTCACTGGCTTCCCATTCCTGTCGATAAGAAACTTGGTGAAATTCCACTTCACAGCACTTCCCAGATTCCCTTTCAACTCTTTCCTGAGGTATTTATAAAGCGGATGCGCCTCTTCACCGTTCACGTTTATTTTGGAAAACATCTGAAACGTCACCCCATAATTCACCACACATCCTTGCGCTATCGAATTTTCATCTCCAGGCTCCTGACGCATAAACTGATTGCAGGGAAAACCCAGCACTACCAATCCTTCATCTTTGTATTTTCTGTAAAGTGCCTCCAATCCCTCCAGCTGAGGAGTCAGTCCACACCTGCTCGCTGTGTTCACCACCAGCACCACCTTACCTCTGTATGCATCCATACCAATCTCTTTGCCCTGCAAACTCCTTGCCGAATACCTATAAAATCCTGCTTCCATACTCATTTTTCCGGTTTATGTGACGCGACGTGTACACCTCGTCCGCTCTGTTCTTCTGAGGCATCTCATCCATCGACACGCAAAGGTAGAAAAATAGTTATAGATCCTTCTCCTCTTTCATTTGAATATCTTTATGGTATATTTGTAACCGGAAACTCCGTTCCTAATGTACCCGTTACTTGTCTGTACCATACAGAAGAATCACACAATACCCTGTAAAATACATATCCGATGGTTAAAAAACGCCTTATTTATCTCTCTGCCGTCCTGATCTGCATCATCCTGGGCCTCTCATCCCGCTACTACGGCCCTGCTCTGCCCTCTTTTGTCACCGAATATGCCGGTGATGTCCTATGGGCTGCCATGGTCTACTACGGATTCCGATCTCTTTTCCCCTCCTCCCACATCCGCCGTTCCGCACTTTGGGCATTCCTCTTCTCCTGGTGCATTGAATTCAGCCAGCTCTATCAGGCAGAATGGATCAGGCAACTACGCGCCAATCGCTTCGCTGCCCTTGTACTCGGACAAGGCTTCCTCTGGTCAGATCTCCTCTGTTATACCGCAGGCATAGCATGCGCTTTACTTACAGACTACTATATATTAAATAAGTTCAGAAAATAGCTTTACCTTCATACATTCAAATAAACAGAGATACCTGAAAAATCGGCGTATTCTTTTATATGATATGTAAACCACTTGATATTCTCAGATGATTTTCACAGTTGTGCCTTATACTATACCTTATCATTTATAAATAGAAGTTTATCATTCATTATATATACTATTCCGGTGTCCTGTAGAGACGCACGCCGTGCGTCTCCGCAATGTATGTCCAACAAAAAAAGGTTATCCCTATATGACTTCCCATTCAGTATGCTGAGACGCACGCCGTGCGTCTCTACAGGTAACCCCTTTCTCTGTAGAAAAAATGATAGAAACTCATGTGATGGATACATTTATACATAAATTATATATCGCGTCTCTACAGCATAACGGAGCATGATACATACATTTGATCAGGATCACTTACTTAGAACTCAAAACTTAGAACTTCCCCTTCTTTCCCTTTAAAGAACCAAAAACCGTGTGGATCTGTTACCTATGACAAGAACTTCATTTAAAAACAAAGATATGTCTACACGATTTGCTCCTATCTTGTCGGACAGGTTCACACTCCGCAATAGGCTTGTGGCGTGGCCCATGTGTGCCTACTTTCCCGGAACCATCCGGCAGGGAATCTGCTTTTACCCGTAAATAAAAGGATAAACCCTATTCACCTTATTCTTGATAAACCATGAAAAAAGACTGTTTTCCTTATGGATCCTGTGTCTGGTGGCCAGCCTTTCAGCACAGACTACCGATCCCGATCCTTTAGCAAAAAATGATATGAAAAAGAAAATCTTGTTTGTGGTGACCAGTCACGATCAGTTGGGCATCACCAAAGAACGCACCGGTTTTTACCTTTCCGAAGTAGCTCATCCCTGGAAAGTGCTCACCGATGCCGGATACGACATCGATTTTGTCAGTCCCCAGGGAGGCAAAGCCCCTGTAGATGGCGTCGACCTGGAAGACCCCGTGAACCGCCTCTTCTGGCAAAGCGGTGCCGAACAGGAGAAAATACAACAGACCCTGTCTCCCTCCGAGGTCATCCCCTCCGAATATCAGGTGATCTTCTATGCCGGCGGTCACGGAGCCATGTGGGACTTTCCCGACAACCGCGAACTGGCCGACATTGCCCGGCAGATCTACGAAGCCGGAGGCATCGTAGCCGCTGTATGTCACGGCCCTGCTGCTCTGGTCGACCTCACCCTGAGCGATGGCAATTACCTTATCAACGGACTACAGGTCACCGGTTTCACCAACGAAGAAGAGGAAGAGGTGCACCGTGACCAGATCGTTCCCTTTCTGTTAGAGACTAAGCTCATCGAACGAGGTGCGTTCTTCCGGAAAGCCGGTAAATGGCACCCATTTGTCGTGAACGATCAGCGCCTCATCACCGGACAAAATCCCCAGTCTGCTACCGCCGTAGGAGAAGAGATCTTAAGTGAACTGCGACGATAACCCGATCGTTTCCCGGAAATAGCTATGGATCCAAAAACTTTATTTCCGACGGGTTCTTTTACTGACCGCATAAAAAATGAGCACTATCAACCATTGACTAATCAATATTTATATTATATTTGTAAGCAGAACTCTCTGCAGAAACAATAAACGGATGGAAGAAGACCCACATACGCTTGGCTTTTTACTTGGCAGAGCCGCCGCCACGATGGCTACTCTGCTCAATCATACCCTGAAAAACGAAGGGATCGACCTTCCTCATTCACAATTTGTCATCCTGAGATATCTCTATTATGAAGACGGCATCAGTCAACAGGAACTGGCGGAAAAAATCTTCAAAGACAACGCGGCCATCAAAAGAACCCTTGACCATCTCGAACAAAAAAACTCATACAACGCGTTCACGTCACCCAACGTAAAAACAACATTC
The DNA here is from genome assembly GCA_020861095.1 of Bacteroides sp. Classification (GTDB taxonomy): domain Bacteria; phylum Bacteroidota; class Bacteroidia; order Bacteroidales; family Bacteroidaceae; genus Bacteroides. The sequence continues at coordinate 34,154 of JAJBTC010000207.1, read as the reverse complement.
TCATTACTGAAGAAGGTAAACAGCTTATGCCCCAGGTATTACAAAGTGCGGAAAAAGCCATGCAACACATTCTGAAAGACATTTCATACGAAGAATATCAACACCTCCGGGAAATGCTGGAAAAGATATTCAGAAATACGCTCTGATATTCTACCGCCACAAGAGGTTCCCAGTGACCTCACCCGGGAAACACCGGTACCATTCACTGGATAAAAGAACGATCCTATACAGAAATATTCACATCCAAACGGACTAAAAACAGATCACCATGGAAGTAAAAACATTTATAGAGAATTACAGGGAAGCCTTTGGCCCGGCAGCGGAACTTCCCATTGTTTTCGGATACAGCGACCATCCGATGGCGGAACCACAAAAAGTAAATGGCTGTTTCTTCAAATGCTTTGCTGATGTCCGCTCAGGGATCATCCGCACCTTAGATGCCGGAACCATCGGTTGTGGTGGCGGTAAACTCTACACCGGATTTTCCGGAATGCCTGAAAGAGTCCCTGACTTTGTCTCCCTCAAAGAGAGATACAAACAAACTCCGGAAATGGTGGTAGCGTACATAGAGCAACTGGGTATGCCTCTTGTTGGCAAACCTTATCTCAACTTCTGCCGCATCGACCATACAGACAGTTTCGACGACAAAGAAGGCATCCTGTTCTTCGCCTCTCCCGATGTTCTCGCCGGTCTGACCACCTGGGCCTATTTCGACAACAACGATGAAATGGCTGTCTCCTCCATCTTCGGTTCAGGGTGTAGTGCCGTAGTGTCACAAGCCGTAACAGAAAACCTTCGCCAGGGACGCCGTACATTTATCGGTGGCTTCGACCCCTCCGTACGTCCTTATCTTCGTGCCGGCGAACTCACCTTTACCATCCCCATCCATCGCTTCCGGGAAATGTACCACACCATGCGCTCAAGCTGCCTGTACGATACTCATGCCTGGAAAAAGATCCGTGAACGGATAAACAGAGAAGAACCGGCGGAATCAGAAAGATATTTTGTTCAGAAAGAGTAAGTTCCGGTAGTATCCACAAGGGTATAAACAGGAAAGTTCTTTTACTTCACATTCCATTACTTTGTAATATGGATTATAACTAACGAACCTACTTATTTTTTATATTTAAAAATATATGAAACCTACAAACATCTATAAGTATCACATTTCTCTCCGCATGACAGAGGACAAAGGATCACACACAGAGATACCCTCATCCATTGAAGTGGATTTTGATAATCATGATAATATATACCACATCATAGAAAAACTGAAAGAAAAAGAGCCCTTTAACAGCGAAGAAGAAGTCAGACAATTTGCTATCGGACTGAAAATGTTCTCAGGCATCATGCTCAAGCACAAAGACTCCGAACTGTTCAAAGATTTCCAACCTGCGTTCATCGCATTTATGAAAAAACTGAAAGGAAGATAATTCTTCCTTTCTCTTTTGTCTCCGGCATATCTTATACATAGACGAATATCCTTTCCTTTCTGGTCCGGGATCTTTCCCATTATCCAAAACAGGAACAGGTGATGCTATGCGGGTATTTCTGATGATAAAGAAATACGCTCACCCTCTCACAGATATAACCTCACCAGTTCCTTATCTGTCTGTACCGTCTCAAATTCGGAAACCACTGCACAACTCCCCATCGGCACATCCTCTTTGCGATACACCATACCACTATGCACCACGCTACGCGCAGAAGTATGAAACTCCCTGGCTCCCGTCTCCGCCTCGATACGCGCGATATTATCCGGGCGCACTCCACTGCCAGGCATAATAATGATACGTTCACCGGCCCGACGCACCAACTCCGCGATCAACGGAATACCCTCTGCAGCAGTAGCTTTCTGCCCCGAAGTGAGAATACGATCGCATCCCGCGTCAATCAATTGCTCCAACGCCAGCAACGGATCACGACAGACATCAAATGCCCGGTGAAAAGTGACAGAAAGCTCCCCCGACGCATCTACCAATTGCCTGAGCAAAGACAAATTGATATCTCCCTCTTTCGTCAGACATCCGAATACAACTCCGTCCACCCCACACCGACGACACATGTCAATGTCATACAACATCGCGTCTACTTCTGTCGGGGTATAAAGAAAATCACCTCCACGCGGACGGATAATCACATGTATATCTATGGAAGAGGTGAGTTGTTGTGCCATCCGGATCTCGCCGTAAGAAGGTGTTGTTCCTCCTTCGGGAATAGCCGCGCAAAGTTCCACACGACGGGCTCCACCCAGTTCTGCCTCTACACAACTCCGGGCAGAGTTGGCACATATCTCAATTATACGATCCGGCTTCATAATAAATCTAATAAATGATAGGTTTCAGGGAGCAAAGTAAACACATATTTTCCAATTAATGTTGTCCGACGCGGTTCGGAATACACAGACTTTTCGGAGATCTACTGTCTGAAAAGCAGAGGACTCCGGATCTCCATCGTACCAACACCCGGATGTCTATCCTACCCACTCCGTATCCTTACAGGTCAACTCCGGAATTCTTCATGTAAAAGTCAGGAGTGCAGAGGCATAACTCTTTCTTTCACTCTACAGACTTCTCTTCCGCAGGCACCTCAATCACTTTGGTTATCACCGCATACTCGTCCGGAAAGATCTTTCCTCCCCTCTCCACTGTCCATGCCTCCGTAAACTCCGCACCGATATATATAATCATAGCCGAATAATAGATCCATGTAATAAGAATCGCCATAAACGCGGCCGCGCCATACACAGTACCCACATCGGCAATGCCCAGGTAGAACGAGATCGCCCATTGTCCCAACAGAAACAGCAGCGTAGTCACCACAGCTCCCACAAAGACATCCTTGGTCTTTATCTTAGCATCCGGAAGTAATTTAAAGATGAGTACAAATATAAGGACGGTAATACACAGGTTCAGAACCAGAGCGATAGCATCCACCAACGACTCCGCGATCTCCGGATAGTTAGACATGAACTTATCTCCCAGATGAGTAATAACATTGGTAATACTGAAAGTGATCAGGAGAATAAAAGCAAAAACCAGGATCAGTGAAAAAGAAAGCAGGCGGGTCTTTATATACTTAAGCCATCCTTTTTTAGGAATGGCCTTTATTCCCCAGATCGTATTCAACGAGCCCTGGATCTCCGCAAAAATAGCAGTCGCCCCAAACACAGTAACCCCCAACGTCACCATCGTAGCCAATGTAGACGCATCTGTCTGCTTCGCATTATCAATGATGTCCCTGAGTTGTTCTACCACCTCTGCTCCCACCACAGGTTGAAGTTGAGTATACAACTGATTCGCCAGATCCGCATGAAAAAGGGTACCAATCGTAATCAGAAGAGAAAGAAAAGGAATAAGTGAAAACAAGGTAGCATAGGCCAGTGAAGCACTCAATGTAGGAACATTATCATCTACAAACCCATACACGGTATCCTTTATGATCTTAACTAATACCGAAAAACGAAGTTTTCCTTTAGTCAGGGAGCCATTCTTCATTCATACATTTTTATACTATCAACACCATTCTTTTTTCTTTTGTTCAAGTCCGCCAACAAACCCATCCTGTATGAATTTATATACGTCCATACAACGGCTTTTGCCTTACTCTTATGGAAAGATCACTTTTGCCATTCTCTCCTCCCTTGCGCCCTCATTTACAACGTTCATCCCGCTGAACAGAAAAGATCTGCTACCATTTATTTTTATTCATTCTTTATCTACACAACGAAACAAACAAAAAAGGATAAACAGAACTTCCTTCCATTTATCCTTTTTCCTGATTTATTTCATTTCAGACGGATCCGTAGTTTCTACACGCCTCCGCACACGCTAAGCAAGTCTCCGCACACTTCCGGCAATGATCATTATCATGTTTTCCGCATTCCTTTCCACATTTTTCACAGATAGCAGCACACAATGTAAGGGCTTCACCAGTCATCTCACTACCCGATGCTACCAGTGACAAAGTCAATTCACAAATCTCCGCACACTCCTTGTCTAACCGGATACACTCCTTCATCATTTCCACATCCTCTTCGCGCAGGCAGGAATCAAAACAGAAATTACACACAGCCACGCACTTACCTAATATACGATTCATGTTTTTTACCTTATCGTCCATCATCATACTATTCTTTTTAATTAGTTATTCCATTCGGATCACAGATAAAAATAACAGTCGGCTCCGAAAGAATGTTTACCGTACCGGTCTTTAATTCGACCACTGCGATTTTATCCGTGACAGTTACATCTTTACCAGCCATCCCGACAGGCTCATCCTCTTTCATCATCATGTGCTTCCGGGAAAAAAGACAAGGCGGAACAGACAAGATCAGAAGTAAAAACAATTGCTTCATGATAGTCCTCACCTCACGTACATAATTTTAGTTTATCGTTCTTATTTCAGAGGATGTACTGCTATAGTAATACTCAATTAAAATCCGATATATTATTTCTTACAGGCGTAGATCAACAGCCCGTGACCAGACTCTTCTGGCTGTTCTTTCCTGAACATTAACCTTTAACTGATTTTCTACCGGAGATTTCTTCTTCAATCTCCCTTTTTATATCTCTTTCGCCTATCTTCTCTGTTTCTTCTGTGCTGCTACCCTTCCTTTTCACGGAATCCCCTCTGAGCCTATCCTTCCATAAAATTCTTTTCTTATCTTTGTTCCTTCCGGATAAAGGAAACAACCCTATATGAAAAACAACTCCCCAAAATCCAGACTCGTCCTTATCGCAGAAATATGCGGTGCAGCAGTAGCTATAGGCCTGTTCTGCTTTCAACTCTTCGTAAGCAAAGAAGAAACAGATAACAGTCCCTTGTTGCATGGCATTCAAATTTGTATGGTAAGTATAGCTGCCGTAGCAGCCATAACAATAGCCGTAGGAGTCATCAAAGACAAGAAAAAAAGTAAGAAATAGAAGTGCACACACCAGCGGAATACATGTAAAGGTACATGGTATATCTACCTATTTTATTCTTTGTCTTCTCACCTTTTCTGTTCCAGACAGAAAAAAGACTTCCATTCATGGCAACCAGAACATCTTTATTTATCATACAGCAGTATGTACCGGACAGCTTATATAAGGAGAATTCATCACTCAAAACTCATCACTTAAAACTTATAACTTACCCCTCATCCCGCTTTTCCCGTACAACCCACGAAATTCCGAAGGTGATGATCCATTCCTTCTTTTAAAAAATTTCCCGAAGGCAGATTGATCGGAAAAATTCAGTTTCATGGCGATTTCCTGTACAGACAATCTGGAGTGTATCAACAGTATACGCGCTTCACTGTATAACATCTCAAAAATAAAATCACTCACACTTTGTTGGGTTACGGACTTCACTATCGATGTCAGGTAGTGAGTAGAAACGTGCAACCGGGAAGCATAGAATTCTACTTTATGCTCCGACTGATAATGCGTCACCAACAACTCTATAAATGATTGTACAAGACTCTCTTTGCGCGTTGCATCTTCCGGATTAGACAAGTCCGGATGACACTCTATGATATGGCTCAGATCCAGAAAAAACCCGAACAGGCTATTTTGCACCAGATCCCTGTAATAATAGTGTGTGGTATGATCCATGCTGTGATCCACCATAAGCATCCGATGAAACAGCGTTGCTATGTGCGAAGGCTCCAGTTGGACCACCGGTCTACTATACAGCCTGACCCCATATCTGATGCGCTGAGAGATCATAGCCGTAGAGTCCATCTCCGTCATAAATTCTCTGCTGACAAACAAGCACAGACAACTGATATCGGAACTGCACCGCTCAAAATGGAACAGGTGGGAAGAGGAGAACAACAACAAACAATTTTTCCTGAAAGAATAGGATTTGTAATTTACAGTTACAGTGCCTGTTCCTGATAAGACCAATATTACAGTAGCAGCATCTAAGTAAACATCGGAAGAGAACTGACTGACGATCTCTTGATGATCCACCGCGATACATCCGACTTTCCTTCTCATTTCATTGGATATATCACTTATAAAAGACAGGTCGTTGATCGTTTTAATCTGAATTTTCTCTTTCATTTCCTTAGGTCACACTGTATCCACAAAGATACGACACAGCAACTGAATATTCAAATAAAACCAATTTTTACTTATTTCAAACCTTCTCCGGACGTTTTTTTCACCGAACTTTGCAGCCGCTTTCAGCATCCTTTACGACACATCAACCATACATATATATGAGTACACTCAACAAAGTATTAGTCTTATTATCCGTTTCCATCCACACATGTTACGTATTCTCACAATCCGTTCCCCAAGTCCTCACCATAGAGCAGATGTTTGAAAGAGCAGATTCGTGCAGCCGGAGCATACGTACATACAGTCTGGCGGAACAGGAAGCCCAGCAGGCGATCCGGGTGGCTAAGAACGCGCAACTCCCCTCTATCGATGTATCTCTTTCAGCAAGTTATCTCGGAGATGCATGGCTATCGGACCGCGATTTTTCCCACGGTGAGCGCGCTGCCATGCCCCATTTCGGAAATAACTTCGCCATCGAGGCTTCCCAGGTGATCTATGCGGGGGGAGCTATCTCAAGTCGCATTGCCATGGCGAAGCTACACCATCAACTGGCCCAGCTGGATCTGGAGAACAACAAACAGGACATCCGTTTTCTATTGGTCGGGAATTACCTGGAAATGTATAAACTGAAAAACCAGGCAGAGGTCTATCGGAAGAACATTGAACAAACACGCACGCTTTTGGCGGAGATCACTGCCAAACAGCAACAGGGTATCACCCTGAAAAATGACATTACCCGCTACGAACTGCAATTACAGTCGCTCGAACTGGCGCTTACACAGGTAGAGAATGGGATTGTGATCCTGAACCATCAGTTGATCACCGTACTCGGACTACCGGAAGAGACACAGATAGAAGCAGACAGCCACTTGCTGGAACAGCTCCCTCTGCTATCCGATGAAAATCGCTGGCAGGAAACGGCGCTGTTCTCCTCTCCCCTGTTGCAACAGGCCAAACTGCACATAGAGCAATCGCAATATGGAGAGAAACTGGCCCGCTCGGGTCGCCTGCCTTCCGTGGCACTGATTGCCGGTGACAACCTGGATGGCCCTATTACGTTCGAGATACCGCCGATCAACCGGAATATCAACTACTGGTATGTGGGTCTGGGAGTGAAGTTCAACCTGGCTTCCACATTCAAATCCGGAAAAGAGGTCAGACTGGCGCACCTGTCGACACAGAAGGCAAAGGAAAGCGATCTGCTGTTGCAGGAACATATCCGTACAGAGGTGAAAGAAGCATATATCCGCTTCCGGGAATCATTTACCATCTACCAGACACAGGTAAAAAGCTTAGAACTGGCACATCAGAATTACCAGGTGATCAACAACCGCTATCTGAATGACCTAGCTTTGCTGACAGATATGCTGGACGCAAGCAACTCCCAGCTCAACGCGGAACTGCAAGTGGTGAATGCGCAGATCCATATTCTTTTCCAGTATTACAAATTAAAAAAGACCACAGGTACTCTCTGATAGAGGCTGTTGCCCTTTCATTTGCAGAGAAGAAAACCCGGGAAAGAGCGGAAAAGAAGATCTATGCGTGAAAGGCCACTGGCAGAGAGCATAGGAACGATCCGGAAGAGCGGTTTCTGACCTGTATGCTACTTGCCTCAACAAACAGAAGAAGGCGGACAACCGGATCTGATATCTTACAATTACAAATCCATTCATATAACAGGATAAACAATGAAAAGAAGAACGAAAAAACTGATTTATAATATCGTAGTCGGACTATGGATCGTAGCAGGTATTACCTGGGTATGTACACGTTTTGTGCATCTGGGCCGGGTAGAATATACCGATAATGCCCAGGTGAAACAACTGATCGTCCCGGTCCATTCACGGGTGCAGGGTTTCATCAAAAAGGTATACTTTGATGAATACCAGACCGTACGCAAAGGAGATACTTTAGTGGTGATCGAAGACGCGGAATTCCGTTTTCGCCTGGCACAGGCCGAAGCCGATTACCAGAACGCGCTTTCGGGCCGTACAGTGGTGGCATCGACCATCCATACCACCCACAACAACCTGGCGGTATCAGATGCCAGTATACAGGAAGCAAAGGTGTTGCTCGACAACGCGGAATCCGAACACAACCGCTACAAGAACCTGCTGGAACAAGACGCGGTGACGCGCCAGCAATACGATGCTGTCCGGACGCAGTATGAAGCCTCCAAAGCCCGTTATGCACTGCTGTCGCGTCAGAAAGAATCCATCGCGTTGGTGAAGCAGGAACACGCTCACCGGCTGGAACAGACAGATGCCGGTATCAAACTGGCGGAAGCCGCGCTGGAGCTGGCCCGTCTGAACCTTTCTTATACAGTGATCCTGGCTCCCTGCGACGGAACTACCGGACGCAAAGAGATACAACAGGGGCAACTGATACAACCGGGACAGACACTGGTAGACCTGGTAGACGGGCATAGCAAATGGATCATAGCCAACTACAAAGAGACACAAACGGCACATATCTGCGAAGGATTGCCTGTAGACATAGAGGTGGATGCCGTACCGGGTGTGGTATTCAAAGGGGAGGTCAGATCCATCTCGCGTGCCACCGGAGCCAGCTTCTCTCTGTTGCCGCAGGACAATTCCGCCGGTAATTTCGTCAAGATCGAGCAGCGTATCCCGGTACGCATCGAATTTACCGCCGGAAACCGCAGCGAAGATATGGATCGGCTGCGGGCAGGGATGAATGTAGAATGTCTCGTAAACTATTGATCCATGCACGAGACCGGACCCTTTTCTATCCCTTCTATCCGTGACTTCGTCCCCAGATGGATACGTCCCTGGCTGGTACTGGCTTTTGTGATTGTCTTTCAGTTGTCGGGCGGTATCTACCTGGCGGCAGTGAGCGAAATGGCTGGTTCGCTGGCACTGATGCAGGAAGATGTACTGATGGCGGGATATGCTTCCCTGGTAGGGCTGGGACTGACGTTTACGATCATGTTCCGTCTGAAATTCCGCTTTGCCAGTAAAACGACTTTCCTCATCTGCGGCGCGGGACTTATCCTCTGCAATTTCATCTGTATGTATACACACAGTGTTCCTGTGATGGTAGCGGCCTGTTTTGTGGCAGGGATCTTCCGGATGTGGGCCACCTTTGAATGCAACTCTACCCTTCAGTTGTGGATCACTCCCAAACGAGATCTCTCGGTATTCTTCTGTTACATCTACCTGCTGGTACAGGGATGTATCCAGTTTTCCGGAATGCTCACGATCTACACCGCGGCTTTCGCCAACTGGAAATACATGCACTGGCTGGTGATCGGCCTTTTAGGAACCGTGATGCTGATCACGGTGTGGGCTTTCCGGAGCTATCGCTCCATGCGCAAACTTCCCTTGCTGGGAATCGACTGGCTGGGCGGACTGATGTGGGGACTTACGATCCTGTGTATCATCTTCGTCTGTATCTATGGCGATCATTACGATTGGTATGAGTCGGTGTATATACGCGTAGCCACGGTAATGGCCATCGTACTGGTACTGCTCAATCTGTGGCGGGCTTCGTTTATAAGGCATCCTTACATTGCCTTGCGAACCTGGACATTCCGTCCGGTATACCTTACATTTTTTATTTATTTGGTCGTTGATCTGCTGCTGGCTCCTTCGCACCTGCTGGAACACATCTATATGGAAAGTATATTGGGATTTGACGACCTGCATGTGATTTCGCTCAATGGAGTAATACTGGTGGCCATCCTTGCCGGATCTGCCTTTACCTATTTCACCTTTGCCCGCCGCAAGTGGACATACAAGACCCTGACAGGGATAGGCTTCGCAGCTATCACTGCACATCTGATGTGGTTCTATTTCTATATAGACTATAACATTCCGAAAGAAGCTTTGTGGATCCCTCTGTTCCTGAGGGCATTCGGATACATTCTTATTGGGATCACCTTTCTTACCGCACTCTCGCTGGTTCCTTTTCAGCACTTTTTCGAAGCGCTGTCGGTACAGTCTTTCGTGAGCGCGGGATTTGGTGGCGTATTAGGCACAGCCATTCTGGCCCATCTGCTCAAAATAACTATGGGCAAAAATACCATGCTACTGGGTGCCGGACTGGACCGGGTGAATACACTGGCCGGACACCTGCGTCCGGAACAGCTATACGGCGCAGTACAACAACAAGCGCTGATTGTATCCATGAAGGAGATCTACGGTTGGCTGGCACTTACCGGGCTGTTCTGCATCCTGTTGTTTATGATCAAGGAGAGTGACCTGCGACCCAGGGCGGCGATACATCCCAGGTACAGACTGATCCGCAGATACATTAAACATGAATTGCGCATGAGAAAAAAGACAAAAGAACAAAGGGTACATACCGCATAAAATCGTATGAATAAAAGAGGCTGTATCCTTTCTGTCCGGGTACAGCCTCTACTTTATCATCCATTCATTTTCAGAGAAGTCCGCCCACAACAACAGGCATCACAATGATACTTTATATAAGAACAGTTAAGAAGGAGACAATTCGATTTTACATCCTTTCCGTACATTCAACCTGGTTAACCTGGATCGGCCCAATCAACGGGATGTAGTTATTTCTATCCATCACTCTCTCCAGGGAAGAGTAAGCGGTACAAAAGTAGAAGAATATATTTCTTCGACATACTCCGAGGCATGGGAATACAGAAAAGTTCCGAAAACAGAAACAAATCAGACTGTCCGGATAACTTGTGTTTCATTTATCAAAAAAACAGAAAGCGATGAGAGCAGACAGAAATATGGTTCTGCAATTCAGGCGTAAGAAACCATTATCCACAGTATTATTCCTAATTAATTGTATATATAATGCTCCGTTACCCTGTAAAGATGTGGTATACTATGTATCTTTAAGGGTATTCAAAAAATGAGTTTCTATGACTTCGTCTGCAAAGAAGGGGATTACCTGTAAAAGGATATATCAAAAGTAAATTTCACATGAAATGATGTTACGATTTCTAAGCCAGCAAGTCCGGAGGGCTTGAATTTGAACCAACGGTCAGCAGAGCTGCTAACCGCTGTTGGAACCCGTGGTAACTAAAAAGCTCTTTCACGAACCCTGAAGGGGTTCAACCTCTTCAGGGTTGTGTGGAGTGAGATACCCTACCTACCACGGGTTTCACCTGCGGTTATTCAAATCTGACCCTATTCGGGGTCATTACTTACAGATTGTTACTTTATAAAGAAACGATGGGACTTCTCACACACCTTACCGCGGTACATGTCCAACAAAAAAGCATCCCACATGGTATATGAATTCCCCTTTGGTATACTGAGACGCACGTTGTGCAATAGTATCCGGAAAAATAGGTTAAGATTTACGGAACTACCTAAATGACAGTCCTTTACTTCGGTTTCCTCTGAAAACCCGGAGGGTTTAATTTGATTTACAGAACTATCCATAGGACACTCATTTTCTCCGATTGCCTCCGATTTTACTCTGATTTCCTCTGAAAGCCCGGAGGGCTTTAATTTGAATAACCCCCAGTGAAGCGAGTAAGGGCTTTGCCCGTAACGAAGCGACTGGGGGTATATCTGAGGCATCTACAGTCAACCCCAAAGCGGGTTGAATAGAGAAAAACTACATTCTATGTAGTATGTAGTATGAGCACGATTTTACCTGGTTTTATTCAGAATAGAATCATTCAACCCACTTCGGGGTTGAAGATAGAGATCCATTTCCACCCCCAGTCGCTCCGCTATGCTTCGCTTCACTGGGGGTTATGCACATTAAAGCCCTCCGGGCTTTCAGAGTGGAATAAGTATCCTTTGAGGTCCATTTCCACTCCACTCCCAGTCGCTTCGTTACGGGAAGGCCCTTCACTGCGCTTCACTGAGGTTTATTAGCTTCGCTGACCGTTGGTTGACTTCGTCGACCAACGGTTCATAGTAAAGCCCTCCGGGCTGTCAGGGAAAATCGGATTCAATAAGTGTCATTGGGATAGTATAGGGGAAATGTAACCGTTTGAAACCCTCCGGGTAAAAAATCAGATATATTAATGATTGAAATAAAATATATGATCTCACATGTTAACCTTTTATTCCGGACACTACTGCACGGCGTATGTCTCCACAGAGTAACGGAATAGTATATATACAATCAATAATGAACCTCTGCTTGTGTTGATTATCTGATCTATTGCGGAATATACGGATACCCGGTCAAAGATCCGAAATCTGTGGAAGCAACTGTCCGGAAACGATCTCTATCCGTTTTTCCGGGCATATACATACCAATAAAGGGTGCCGACAAAAAAAGCTCCTCCGACGATATTTCCCAATGTGGCAGGGAGTAAATTATCCCAGAGGCAAGAGCCCCACGAGACATCCGCTCCCTGGAATATACCCGACGGAATATAAAACATATTCGCAATGCTATGCTCAAAACCGATCGCTACGAAATACATGACCGGGAACCAGAGGCCCAGCATTTTCCCCGCCGCACTCCGGGAAGCCAGTCCCAGCCACACGGCCAGACATACCAGCCAATTGGCCCCTATTCCTTTCAGAAAGATCACATGCCAGGGCAAAGCGGTCTTTGCTTCTGCTATCTGTATGACCGCTGTGTGCCAGGGATCGGGATGCAGAATGCCTGTCAGATAAATGAGAAAGTAAGAGAAGAAAAGCGCTCCGGCAAAGTTGGCCAGCCATACCAGCGTCCAGTTACGAAGCACCGCTCCCCAACTGTACTGTTTGTTAAAGGCGCCCGCGATCAGGGTAGCATTATTTCCGGTAAAAAGTTCAGCGCCCGCGATCACCACCAATATCAATCCTACAGGGAAGGTAGCACCCGCCAGCAGTTTCTGCAATCCCGGATTGGCCTGTGTCCATTCCGGAAAGCCACTGCCGATAAGTACCGCAAGCAATCCTCCCATCGCAATGTACGCACCTGCAAGGAAACCCAATACCAAGGTATTCCGAAAAGGCTGGTTTACTTTTTTAGAACCGATCTCCCGGGTAAGTAGAGTGATCTCTGCCGGAGAAAGGGTGGGCTGTTTGTCGGGAAGTTGCTCCATGTCGATCCACATTAACTAAGCATTTTTATTGGTTGCAAAGATAGGCATTATTCGTTGTTTTACAAGAATAGGCAGCAGGAAGGCTCACTCCCGGTTTCCGCACCTCTTATGACTAAAATATCTTCTCTTTTTCCACTTTCGTCTACCAACCACTACCGTTGGTATACAAACCGTCGGGCCCTTCCCTTCCTACTTTATCTTTGCAACAGAAACAAAAAGAAATTCTATATCCATACTCATTTAAAGAACAACAGGATGAAAAAAATCATTATGCTTACAGCTATTTTCTCAGTATGCGGCTTCCTGCACACGAACGCTCAGAATCGGGTCTCTTTCGGGGTCGGTCTGGAAGGAAATGTGACAAACGTCAAACTATCCAACCTGCAGGGTGCGAAAGCCAGATTCTCTCCGGGAGCTTCCGTCAGTGGATTTTCCGATATCGCGTTCGGAACAAACTTCTCATGGCGTCCGGAACTCCGGATCAGCTATACGGAAGCCAAAGTGAAAGTAAAGGAGGAAAATATCAACTTCAAATACGCGGCTGTGGAAATTCCGGTATATGCGCTGGGAAGATACCGGACAACATCCGGAACCCTCTTTCTGGGAGTAGGTCCGCATATCGGGTATGGATTCAGTGCCGACTCGGAAACCGAAAAAATAGCATCCGGCAATCCGGGAGAAAATATACTGGAATTGGATCACTGGTATGCGGGAGGGAGTGCAACAGCAGGTTATGAATTCCGGAACAGGATCTCTGTACGTGCAGGATACCAGCTCAGCTATGACTTCCATTCACATCACAAGATCAACCAGAAAAAGACCCGGACAATCAGCCTGGGCGTAGGTTACCGGTTCTGAAAAACAACAGCTTTACAATCTCCGGAAATACACAAGAGGCAGCCTGACGGCTGCCTCTTGTCGGATATTCACTTACTCATCAGGTAAACTATCTATTTCCTTTTCTTTTTCGCATCCGGTTTGGAAGCAAAATCTTCCAGTTCGGCCTCAGTCATACTATTGGCCACTTTACGGATCTCTTCACTGCTGGTATCACTTTCTCCTCGTTTGTAGGCCAGAGCAGCCCCCATCAGGCGTCTCTGTTTTTCACTTTTCGCTGGCATATCAGTTATACATTTGAGTTATTAAATCATCTTACGTCTCACTCTATCTGTTAACAATCTGCTTCAGGCAAAGTTCCCTAATATTCCATAAAGCATGTTGCAGCGCTACCCGGCCCTTTCCTGTGAGGAACTACCCTTTCCTGTGAAGAACTAATTGAAAAGATGCTCAAAGGTATTTCCCTGACTGATATCCCCTGTCTGGTATCCCCGATAGAACCAATCGTGCCTTTCCTGAGAAGTTCCATGAGTAAAGGAATCCGGTACACTATATCCTTGTGCCTGCTCCTGCAAGCGATCGTCTCCAATAGCAGAAGCGGCGTTCAGCGCATCCGCTATATCTCTTTCATCAATGTTGCGAAACAGGGTCTGTGTATGTCTGGCCCAGACACCGGCATAAAAATCGGCCTGCAATTCCAATCCCACAGACAAACGATTGCCGGAAGCCTGATCGGTGCGCGCGCGCATGGAGTTCACCTGATCCAGGGTACCCAACAGCTTCTGTACATGATGACCCACCTCGTGAGCTATGACATACGCATACGCAAATTCTCCCCCGGCATGAAGTTGATTGGCCATCTGATCGAAAAAAGAAAGATCCAGATAGATCTTCTCATCTTCCGAACAATAAAAAGGCCCTGTAGCACTTTGTGCGGTACCGCAGGCAGAGGTGGTATATCCATCGAAAAGAACAAGAACAGGTTTTCGGTATGTACGTCCTATCCCGTGAAATATATCCGTCCAGACATCTTCTGTATCAGCCAGGACTACAGAGACAAAGCGGGCCAGAGAATCCTGTTCGGCACTCGGAGTATACGATTGGACAGACCCACCGGTTACACCCGGTCCGCTCCCTTCCAAAAGTCCTAACAACTGCAGCGGGTTCCCTCCAAACAGCCAGAATAGCACCACAACAATGATAGTGCCTCCACATCCCAGACCACCGACAGGAAGACCACCTCCCTGTCCGCGACGATCTTCTACATTCGCACTCCCTCTTCTTCCCTGCCATTGCATATCAATAAACTTTACATCGATTTACTCCAAAACAGATGAACGGATAGAAAAGTTTATCCCGTACAGAAAGACACGCGGACATTTATGGAGCTTATTGCGTACAAAACAGACCAGAACGTCAGGGATATGTATAGGTGTCTCTGCTCAAAATCTTTTTTCATCCGCAGATCCATTTTCTTCCTTCCCGGTCATCAGTCCCATTCAATAATTACCTCCTGATTTCCCGGATCTATTGTCTTTTTTTATCTTTGCAACAGATAGGATGCGCCTCGGCCTAACTGAAGGAAACTTCGTTCTGCATTTGGCTTTCACTATATTTGCAGCATATAGGATATGCCTTATATGAATTCAGGTAAGCTGATCCGTTGTTCCGTTTTCACAGAAGACAGTCCGGAAAAAGTTCCGGATAAATCTGATCTTAGCCTTTCCTCTGTATTTCATGAAAATTACAAGATCTATGGTTTGATCCGGATACGTATGGAATTGTCTCCTGTCAATGATCCATAGGAATTGTGACAAAAGATCTGAAAGAAAAAAAAGACGTAATAAACCGATTTGATTCCGCTGAAAAGAAGGAGTAAGATCCAAAGAAAAAAATTACATATGTATCTGTGTCATTTCTTATTTTTAATTCAACATAAACTGAAAGTATGATGAAAACAAAAAGTGTGTTAGTCAGCGCTATGGTATGTATCGGAATGATAGTAGCCTGTGGCGGAACAGCAAGTAGATCCCAGGCCGGTGATCTGGCGGATACCCGCAGTGAAGAGGGTAAAAAAATCGGCAAGCTGGAAATTACAGTCGATTACAAGCGGCAGGACGGCAGAGGAAGCAACCAGTATGCTGTCTGGGTGGAAGACGCTGTGGGTAATTTAGTTAAAACATTGTATGTAACCCGATTCACTGCCGGCGGAGGGTATAAAAAACGACCGGATTGCACGCCTCTGTGGGTCACCAAAGCCCATGCTCCTTCACTCAGCAAAGAACAGATAGATGCCTTCTCAGGGGCTACTCCGCAGACCGGAGCACACGTCTATACCTGGGACGGTACCGATCAGGAAGGCAAGGAGACAGAGCCCGGATCCTATACATTTGTCGTAGAGGCAACCTACTTAGGTAGCCACATCGTCCTGTTCAAAGGAGAATTTGATACCGGTCACACAGAGATCACCCTCACCCCGGAACCGGAATTTAATTCCGATGAATCTCAGAATCGCGACATGATACAAAAGGTAACAGCCCGTTATATACCTGCCTCATAACCGGTTTTCCTTCCCGGATGTCCTCTTACAGGACTGTTCTGTTGTCAGAACAGTCCTTTTTTATTTACCAAAAAATGTTTTACACCTTTATTTTGTCTTCCCTATCCTCCCTGCGTAGCCGATTTACTATTTTACAACAAAAACGTTTCTATGTCCTTCTCCCGTTACCATCCGCTTATCACTTCGTTTTCAGATGTATGTTTTTTACAACTTTTTTCTACATAATTCTCTTTTATCTACAGATATAAATATATACATATTTCAATAATATTAAACATTAATATCCAATAAAAGAAATATACTGCAAAATAAATTCAGTACATTTATATATACACTATATAATTATTTGTTATATTGTGAGCCCAATTTCTAAACTATTATTATGGCACTTTACAAATCAGGCAGGCAACTACTTGCTCCCATCAAAGAGAAACCGTTCAGACTGGAAAAGGAAATACAGGAACTATTTGAAAAACACATTTCCACCATTATGGATATTGAGTTTGTTAAATCCGAGTTTACGATCAAGAACAAGCGGATCGATACATTGTGTTTCGATCCACGCTCCAAAGCTTTTATTATTATTGAATACAAAAGAGACCGGAACGCAAGTGTAGTGGACCAGGGATTCACTTACCTGAGCCTGATGCTTCAATACAAGTCAGATTTCATGCTGGAATACAACGAAAATATGAAAAAATACCTTCGGCGCGACGATGTAGACTGGTCGCAGTCGCAGGTTGTGTTTGTATCGACCAGTTTTACAGACAACCAGCGCGAAGCGGCCAACTTCAAAGATCTGGCTATCGAATTGTGGGAAGTGAAGCGTTACGAAAACGACATCATTTCTATCCGTCCCATCAGAAAAAGCAAATCGGCAGAGAGTATCAGACCTGTAACGGAACGCAACAAGGAACTGAAACAGGTGACAGATGAGATCCGGACCTATACGGAAGAGGAGCATCTGAACGGTAAACCCATTCAGATGGCACAACTGTATACCCAATTCCGTGCGGGTATACTCAATCTGTCCGATGACATAGAAGTAGATCCCAAAAAATTCTACATTGCTTTCAAAAAGGACAAAAACATCTGCGACATAGGGATCAAGATGAAATCCATCAATATCTATATAAACCTTCGTATGGGTTGCCTGGACGATCCTGAGAACCTGGCAAAAGACGTAGCCCGGAAAGGGCATTGGGGAAACGGAGATTATATGGTAAAAGTCACCGATGACCACGACCTTGAATATATCATGAGCCTGATCAAACAAGCGATAGTATGCTGACCAGCTATCCGAATACTGTTCTTATTTCTTTTATTTACAAGCGATATACCGAAGAGGACACTTCCCTGACAGCACCCTTTTTCTTCTTTACCAAACGATTTCCCATACAGGATGCAGAAAAACAGACATACCACCAGAAAACTCTCACCTCACAGCCTGTCAGCAGGAGGTTGTACGTCGCGGTCACATTCCGGAATTTCTTTTTCTTTGGTTTCCGGCAACTTCCCGGAACTACAGCCATACTTCTGTTTGAAACAGCGGGAAAAATGAGCTTGTGTCTCAAAGCCCAGTTCCCAATAAATAGCACTGGGCTTCAGACGTTCTTCGCAGAGTTTCCGATAGGCCGCGGAAAGCCGTTTGTCCATCAGCCACTTTGCCGGAGTGGTACCAAAAACCTGTAGAAATTCCCGGCGGAAGGTAGAAAGGCTGCGCCCTGAATACTCCGCAAATTTGCGCAAAGGCGCGTTGAACACATAATTCTGTTCCATATATTCTCTGAGATCTTTCTGAGGATACGTTCCGAAACGCAGGACAAAGGAAGAAAGTTCTTTGTCTGTCAGGGTCAATATATGGATAGCTTCCTGCACCTTCATCCACATCCATCGTTGCCCGGGCAGATACGGGTGACGGATGCTCTGTACCACCGGAGAAAAGAGGAGATCCAGCAACTTCCGGTTTTCCAGTTTCCTGAGTATCACAGGCGAATGTTCCGGTACCGAAGGACACAGGTTGTATTGCAGATAACTCTTTACGTCTTTGTCGGTAATATTGAAACAGATCATCCGGAACAGTCCGCCCGCAGAGGGATAGGTACGTATGCGGGAAAAATCGCCTTTTCCAACAAACATATATTCACCTGTCCGGGAAGCCACCTGAGCATGTGAAGTCTGTATCCTGATCCGACCTTCCAGAATATACATCAGTTTGTGACACGGTTCATGGATCTCTTTGAAAGTAGGACGGTCGTAACAAATATAATAGATGGGACTATCCGCGCTATAGGCTTCTGCTATTCTCTTTTTCATATATCCATGCTTTTTCTGACTCTCACAGACAAAGATAATTGATCTTCCGGGATAAACGGTCCGGTATATATAGACATTAACTTTGCTCCCCGAAAAACAATAGAAAGAAACTCCATGGATCAGACAACACCTGCCAAAGCATCCCCGGCACCTGTTCGGGAAAAACTCATCACTCCGGCCTATGTATGGTCTTTCCTGAGCAGTTTTCTCATGTTCTTTGCTTTTTACCTGTTGCTGCCTATATTGCCCATGTACCTTGCCGATCAGTTCCAGGCGGGGAAATCACTTGTTGGCATCATTCTCTCTTCGTATACCATCACTGCTTTGCTGATACGCCCCTTCGCGGGTTATCTGGTAGACAGTCTGCCCCGAAAACTACTGCTTGTCCTTTGCTATACCTTGTTTGTCGCCTTTTTCGGAGGCTACATGCTGGCGGCCACCGTACTTTGGTTTTCCGTTCTGCGGGCACTCCACGGCATGGCTTTCGGACTGGTCACTATCTCCAACTCGACCGTGGCAGTAGATGTCATGCCCTCTTCCCGGCGCAACGAAGGGATCGGATATTACGCTCTCTCCACCAACATAGCCATGGCCATCGGGCCGATGGGAGCCCTTTATCTCTACGATATTTTCGGGAATTACCAATATATTTTCCTTACCTCTTTTCTGACCGGTGTGGCCGGTATAGGTTGTGTACTGATGATCCGGACTCCCAAACGCCAGCCGGTGAAACGGGAAGCCCTCTCTTTCGATCGCTTTTTTCTGGTAAAGGGTCTGCCCTGTGCGTGGCTGCTGACCCTGCTGTCGTTCAGCTACGGCATACTCACCACCTATGTGGCTATCTATGGCGCGGAAGAGGTGGGATTGGGAAGCGGTACCGGCTTCTTCTTCATCATCATGGCCATCGGACTGGTACTTTCACGCCTGACAGCTGCTCCGTTGATGAACCGCGGACAACTCACTAAAGCAGTATGGATAGGTATACTCATCATGCTGGGAAGCTATGCGCTGTTTATTTTCCTGAAGACAGCTCTCTTTTTCTATCTTTCGGCATTGCTGCTGGGTATTGCCTATGGTTACGTATGTCCGGCCTTTCAGGCTATGTTTATCAACCTGGCCCACCACAACCAGCGGGGAACTGCCAACTCCACTTACTATATCTCCTGGGATCTGGGTATCGGAGTAGGGGTACTGGTAGGCGGACAGATCGCGGATATAGCCAACTATACCGCCTCCTATATAGCCGGACTGATTTTAGTAGGAATAGGTCTGATAGGGTTCAGAATGTATGTGGCTTCGTACTATCAGCGTAACAAGTTAAGATAGAAAGCAGCATACATGACGGTTGACTTTCCGGAAAAATATTTTTTATTATTCAAAAAAACGGAAAACAGCAGGAGCCACGAAGGTGATTGTACCTATTCAAAGCGATTGCCGTACTTTTCATTCCATTCTACTTTGGCAACCGCAAACCACTTTTACCACTCCCGGGGTACACCGCACATCAGGGAGATGCTTTTTTTCTTTGCTGGTGTTTGTGGATAGATTGCCGGTGTTTTTCTTTTCAATGGCTCTTTTGTGAGATGTATTTGCTTTTTATACTGTATTTTAAGAAAAAGTTCCTTTATCAGGTTAGAATACGATCCGGAGTACTCTTGAATGATCTACATTTTGCCAACCCATTAGCAAAGTGTTGGCAAAGTTTTGCCACCCTGTTGGCAAGGTCTTGCCACCCCACTGGCAAAGTGTTGCCAACGCATTGGCAAAATCTTGCCAACCGATGGGCAAAACAGGGGCAATTCACTGGAAAAAGAATGGTACTCTATTGGGAAAAAATTGCTGACTTATTAGTAAAACAGGAGTGACTTACTGACACAGTATGTCTCAAAAGTATCCTTATATTTCCTTATCGATATATTCCATTCAGGATATATTTTATTTATAAAGGGGTCTGTATGCGAATTAACCTGGATATAAAGTGCTCCGTTTACAAAGTGTGCTGTTTGCAAAGTAGCCTGTTTATAGAGTAGTCTGTTTACGATGTATCTGACGTGTCTATAGCACTACAGATACATCGTATCCTATATACCTGGATCTGAAGCCGAAAAACACAAGAGTTATGCTTTTTATAAGGATCTCTTCACACAAGTGACACCAATCATACAAGTGAGAATTACTTTATCACAGACCTTTCTGTCATCCTACCGCATCCATTTGTCCACTTTCTTCATCCACAGTTCAGCCATTCGCTGGTGAGCGGCCGCCGTAGGATGCACCCCGTCCCAGAGCCAGTATGTGACCGGAACAGAAGGATACAAGACATCATACAACTCCTCATACATTTCATGATAAGGCAGAAACACAGCCTGATAATCTCCGGCGATCTTCTCTGTGATCTCCGCGCAAAGCCGGATCAGCGCATCGTACCTGGCAGCCTCCCCTTTATTCTCTCTCCGTACACTGCCTGCCGCGAAAGGGGCTCCGAGCACCAATTTCACCTCCGGAAACCGCGTGCGTGTACGATCCAGCAGTTCCCTGTATAGCCGCTCCCACTCCTGGGGGTCGAACTCTTTTTCCGGATCGCTGATGGCATACTCCACATCATTCACTCCCACCAATACAGAAAGGATGTCCGGCGACAGATCCATCACATCTTCCTGCCAGCGCGCGGCCAGATCGGCCAGCGTATGGCCACTGATGCCACGATTGTAGAATTGATACTTGCGTTCGGGAAAAGAACCCATGTAGTAGGCAGCACAAAGATACATATACCCGCTGCCAAACAGATGATTCTGATCCCAGTGATTGCGCTGCGCAGCGGGCAGAGCCCCGCCGCCACCCCAGTTGCCATCGGTAATAGAATCGCCGATATACAACACACGCAGCCCAGGCTGTACAGGTGGCTGAGCAAACAGGTTACACATAAAGATCAGACAACATCCAAGTGCAAACTTTTTCATCTTTTTCGTATGTTTTCTTGATCTGCAAATGTATAAAAAGAAAGAGGAAAAAGCCACTCGTCCCTCTGATATTTATGCAGGGCATCTGTCTTTTATGCTCAGAACAGACTGTAAGAAAACCCGACATTGAAGTACCCGTTCAGATCTTTCCTACCCGTCAGTATTTTATGTTTGGAACTCCGGTTGGCAGGCTGGAGGTCAGTGCCGAACGTATAAACCAATCCCGTCTTGCAAGTGAGGATAATGTGCTTGAACAGATAATACTCGTACATGATCCCGCTTTTCAATTCACTTTTCTGAAACAGATAGGTTTTATCCACTTCTTCCGGATAGACATAATAGTTGGTCACTTCGAACTCAGAACCCAGCGAAAGCCGGCTGGTAGTGCCGAATGTCTTGCGGAAATAGAGGAACTGCGGCAATACCGTGGAAAAGGAGACGGTCGGGGTAAACTGATGGTCCATGGTAAATACCGGAACTACCGGAATGCGGACCGTAGGCCCGATGAATCCGGCCACACCCACCGTCAGGGTAGTACGTTTGGTACTTTTCAGGATCATACCGGCCAGCAGAAAAGCATCTACCTGTTCCAGTCCCTTATTGGAGCCTTGTGTATGGAGGGTGGCATTGTATATGGCTGTTTTGCCCCACAATTCAGAAAAATAGGTAACGTTGAATGCAGCCTGCCAGAGGTGCGAATGAAAAGCCCCTCCATGATAGGACTGAGGATAGGCTGCAGACTGCATCTCGACATCTCCGAAATTTATCGCAGCGTAGTTGTAGCGCAGCGAACTGCTGAGTACCCAGTTGTGCTTCCAGTAAAACGGAATATTCAATGCTACCATCACCCGGTTCTGTGTATCTAATTTTCCCTTCTCATAAGGTTGTTTGTACAATTTCCAACGATAGTCGGCAGGTGTCAGGTAATTGTATTGCACATCCACCAGACGGGTGGCAGGGAACCGGCTGGTGATGGCCGCACCGGCTGCCTGCTGCACCGGAGAGAGAGGACGCCTGCGGCTCCGCGTCACAGAATCGGCAGGTAGGTTCTCTGCTTTACGCTCCTGTAACTGCTGTGCATACCCATCACTACCCAGACAAAGTCCGATGCACAAGCCTGCTATCTGTAATCCTTTCATATATTCTTATTTTTATGTATGGCTCCTGAAGCCACATATTCTACGGATCGGTCCGGCTCCATTGAGGAAATAAACAATTCCGGATGTCAACAAGTTTGTCCGTTTGTTTCATAAACAACCTTTCCTTACAAAAAATGTTCTCAGTTTTTCTTTGTTTCCCGGTACGCGTAAACATCCGGGGCAGCAAATGCGTTACCCTGAAAGTATACACATCTGATCTGACAGAAAAAATGAAAACAACTTATACAGCAGTAGTGCGCACCATAGGTGGCAGAAAAGGACATGTACAATCTTCCGACGGAGTATTGGATCTGGAGATACGGCCTCCCAAAGAAATGGGCGGACCGGGGGGTGCTTATACCAATCCGGAACAATTATTCGCAGCCGGGTATTCCGCCTGCTTCGGAAGCGCGCTCAACCACATGGCACTCCTCCAACGCATACGCATCGAACCGGATGTGACTGCCCGGGTCACCATGTTCCGGGAGAAGGAGAACGAAGGATTCCAGCTGGCAGTAGAACTGGAGATCAGACTGCCCGGAATGGACCGGCAACAGGCAGAAGAGCTGGTCGAGGCCGCACACCAGCTATGCCCCTACTCCAATGCCATTCGCAACAATGTAGAGGTCAAACGAAAAGTGATCACAGACGAGAAAGAATAACTCCCTGCTACACATAGAGGCTGTCTCCAAATAGAAAAATGAGGCGGCCTTACTTTTAATTTATAAATTTTCATATAAGAATCTCCTTGTTTGATAGGCTTTCCGTCGGGAAAAAGCCCTGAAACAAGGAGATTTTACTTAAAGAGGTTTCAAACCGTAAGATTTCTGAAAATCAAAATTTATTGGGAGACAACCTCCAAACAGACAAGGCAAGCATGCGGAACAGCAGCCGTTCACTTATCTGTTCCCCTGCCCTTTTCGCAGAAATCTTTGGGTCAGGTAGTTGCGGACCGGTTCGTCATACCACTTCAGACAGGCATAGGCCAGCAGGATACTACCTGTCACCAAGGCTATGGCTCCGGGCAGAGACTGGCCGAAGGTAAGCTCTTCGTTCTTCACCCAGGCATAGTACAAATAAATGAAAGGATAATGCACCATATACAGGGGATAAGAGATATCACCCAGAAACTTACATATGCGAACGGTATACTTATCTGTGGTTTTGCCCGAAGCACCTAAAAAAACGATCAACGGAAAACATATGGCAAAACACATCGTCTCGTACAGACCATTCATCCAGAGATGTGTGGCACCTCCTATACGCGGAACAGACAACAGCACGATAACAGACAGGCTGCACCACCAGAAAGCTCCCCTGATGGGCACAGGCTTAAAGACGCGCGACAAGAGCAGACCGGCCGAAAAAGAGAAAAGCAGGCGCAGAGAACCTCCGGTAAATTCTGTTCCCGTCAATGAATAGCCGGCACAGATATCTCCGTAAGGACCGAATGTGGCAAAGGTGGCCAATCCGCACCCTGCTACAGCCACCCACACCGCAAGTACCCGGGTAGAAAGTTTGCGAAGGAACAGTGCATACAGCAGATTCCCGATGTACTCAAAAAAACAAGGACCAGCTCGGTCCGTTCAACGGATACATCTCTCCCAATCCCCTGACTTCCGATCCCACCGGAGCTGGTATCAACAGGGCATTCAGCAGGGTAGCGATCACAAGCGCGGCTATGGTCACCTGTGTCACATCCCATACCGGGCATCCCTGAAAATAAAACATCCCTCCTCCGATGAGCGCTCCCATGACAACCATCGGTTGGAGACGTATGATCCTGCGTTTGATAAAATCTCCCGTTTTCATGGTTTTCCAACGGTCGTCATACGCATATCCTACTACAAACCCGGATAGCATAAAGAAAAAATCCACAGCCAGGTAGCCATGGTTGATGACCTGATCCAGATGGCTGGTGGCAAAAGCTTCGAATAAATGAAAACAAACCACGGTGATAGCCGCTATGCCACGCAATCCGTCTAAGATATGATAATGTGGCTTTGTATCCGCGAAGGCGGCAGATGAGATGTGTTTTTCTGACATGTGTAGCAATGTGTTAAGTGTGGGGTATACATAAATGAAAAAGATGAATTTCTGTGTTTGGTACAATCTTTTTCACACAAAATTAGAAAAATCGTACTATATAGCTCCTGTCAGATCTTACAAAAGAAATAAATAATGTTAATCCCCCTTCGTTCCTTAACCCATCATTCAAATCGTACATCGTAAATCACATCATTCCCCTGTACCCGGAAGGCGACTTCCCTGTATACCTTTTGAAATACCTGCCCAGGTACGACTGATCGGGAAAATTGAGCAGGTGAGCGATCTCCTGTATAGAGAGTCGGGTCGATTGCAGAAGCACCTTGATCTCCAGAATGATATGTTCATTGATCAGGTCCTTGGCCGATTTGGTCTGTGTGATCTGTTTGGTAATAAACGACAGATAATGGGGAGAAATGCAAAGCTCATTGGCATAGAAAGCTACCTCACGCTGCTCCCGCGAATGCGTATGGACCAATGAAATAAAACGACGGAACATCTCTATATAATGGTGGGTAGAATGGCTCTTCATGTGTTCGAACTGGCGGTGCGTTTTATCGTACGTGTCCCAGAACATACACTGCAACAGGTTACGCGTGATCTCGTAACGAAAACAATTCTCCCGATCCTGATACATAGCGTTCAGCAACATAAATGTACCCGATAAATTCTTTACCTTCTCATCCGGCATATCAAACGCCGGGTTGTCGCGCAGAAAGCAGAAAAAAGAGGGTTCCAGTCCGAAATGGATCTCGTCTGTCATCTGATGCGAGAAAGCAACGAAGATCACTCTGAAATCTTCGCTTGCCTCCTGCAACGTAAAGATCATACCCGGCAACAAGGTCACTTTCGTATGCAGCTTCACGTCATAACTCATCACTCCGACAGAGACTGTAGCCCTGCCGCCGAGACACAGGAAAACCAGTCCCCACTGCAACCGGCAGGGCCGGCTCAGGAACATTCCCAGATCAGACTCTGCTACCCGGAAAGGTTCTTGCGAACCATCAAAAAAACCATCCATTCATTTCTGTTTTGGATACAAAAGTACGTGTAAAATGTTAAATAATCAGTGTCCTTTTCCGAAAATGAACAACATCGGTCTCATTCTGAAAAAGAACAGCCCCCGATCAGAAAGTACCTTTGCAGCCGGAAATGTATACAGTTAAAAAGAAAAAATGAAAAAATCAACAGTAAAAGCGACATGTATGTGGGTATGCTTAGCCATACTTGCCGGATGCAAATCTGAACAGGCCACCCAGCCTGTAGCCGAATACGCCACCCTGCGGGTGAGCCGTACGGAGCGCGAACTCTTCCAGCACTATCCGGCAACCATCCGCGGGCGACAAGACATCGACATCCTGCCCCAGGTAAGCGGATTTATCTCTGAAGTGCGTGTGAAAGAAGGAGAAAAAGTAAAGAAAGGACAAACGCTCTTTATCATAGACCAGGTACCCTACCAGGCTGCTTTGCAACAGGCACAGGCCAACGTGGAAGCGGCCCGGGCCGCTGTGTCTACGGCCCAGCTGACCTATGACAGCAAAAAAGAGTTGTTCAACCGGAATGTGGTGTCGCAGTTCGACCTCTCGACAGCGGAGAACCAACTGCTCACCGCCAAAGCACAACAAGCCCAGGCCGAGGCCCAGGAGGTGACGGCGCGCAACAACCTGTCTTATACGGTAGTCACCAGTCCCTCCGACGGAGTGGTAGGCACGTTGCCTCATCGGGTAGGTGCGCTGGTAAGCGCTTCCATACCCAAACCCCTGACCACCGTTTCGGACAATTCGGAAATGTATGTCTATTTCTCCATGACAGAGAACCAGCTGCTTTCTCTGACCCGCAGCTACGGATCCATAGACGAAGCCCTGCGCTCCATGCCAGATGTGCAACTCCTGCTGAGCGACGGCTCCGGCTACAGCCATCCGGGACGCATCGAATCCATCAGCGGAGTGATAGACCCCACCACAGGAAGTGTATCCCTGCGCGCGGCATTTCCCAACCAGGGACGTTTGCTGCATAGCGGCGGATCGGGCAATGTAGTGATTGCCCGCAAACAGGAAAATTGCCTGGTGATCCCACAGATCGCGACCACGGAGATACAGGATAAAAAGTATGTATACAAGGTAGAAGGAGATACTCCCAGACGTGTTCCGGTGGAAGTGACCCCACTGAGCA
The DNA here is from genome assembly GCA_020861095.1 of Bacteroides sp. GTDB lineage: Bacteria > Bacteroidota > Bacteroidia > Bacteroidales > Bacteroidaceae > Bacteroides. The sequence continues at coordinate 7,071 of JAJBTC010000207.1, read as the reverse complement.
ACGGTCAGGAATACATCGTAGAGTCGGGGCTCAGTGAAGGAGACGTGATCGTGTCCGAAGGCGTAGGACTGATCCGCGACGGCGTGGCGATCCAGACCCGGTCTGCCGGATTGTAACCTCATCCCAACCGTAAAAAAGAAAAAAGCATGACATTAAAATATTTTATCGACCGCCCTGTATTGTCGGCGGTCATCTCCATTGTGATCGTTCTGGGAGGAGTGATCGGACTTTCCACCCTGCCCGTGGAACAGTATCCCGACATTGCTCCGCCCACAGTCATGGTAAGGACTTCCTACCCGGGAGCCAGCGCGGAAACCCTGCAAAACAGTGTGATCGCTCCGCTGGAAGAGGCCATCAACGGTGTAGAGAACATGACCTACATGACTTCCTCCGCTACCAATTCGGGAACAGTGACCATCAACGTCTACTTCAAACAGGGCACAGACCCCGATATGGCAGCTGTAAATGTACAGAACAAAGTATCCAAAGCCACCGGAGCGCTCCCTTCGGAAGTGACTAAAGTGGGTGTACAGACCATCAAACGACAGACAAGTATCCTGAAAATATTCTCCCTCTACAGTCCCGATGGCAGCTACGACAACAAATTCCTGAGCAATTACATCAAGATCAACCTGCAGCCCCAGTTGTTGCGTATAGCAGGTGTGGGTGAGCTCGTGGTGATGGGAGGAGACTACAGCATGCGTATCTGGATGAAACCCGATGTGATGGCACAATACGGGCTGGTGCCTGACGATGTGACTGCCGCGCTCAGCGAACAGAACATCGAATCGGCTACCGGAGCCTTCTCGGAAAATGCCGGCCAGACCTACCAGTACACCATGAAATACTCGGGTCGCCTGGTGACCCCTGAAGAGTTTGAAGACATCGTTATCCGTGCCCTGCCCGATGGCGAGTTGCTCCGGCTCAAAGACATTGCCGACATAGAGCTGGGCGAACAAAGCTACAGCTACGAAGGTGCTACCAACAACCAACCCGGTATTTCCTGCATGGTGTTCCAGACCGCCGGATCCAACGCCACCGAAGTGATCCGGGAGATCGACGCGCTGCTCGAAGAGGCTCAGAAAGACCTGCCTGCAGGGATCGAAGTAATAGAGTTGAGAAATGCCAACGATTTTCTCTTTGCCTCCATCCGGGAAGTGATCAAGACCCTGCTGGAAGCGGTGTTCTTAGTGATCCTGATCGTGTATATCTTCCTGCAGGACCTGCGTTCTACGCTGATCCCGCTGGTAGGGGTCATTGTCTCCCTGACCGGGACCTTTGCCTTCCTCTCTTTCTTCGGATTCAGCATCAACCTGCTCACCCTCTTCGCACTGGTACTTGCCATCGGTACGGTGGTAGACGATGCCATCATTGTGGTGGAGGCGGTACAGGCACGGTTCGATGTGGGCTACCGCTCCTCCTATATGGCTGCCAACGATGCCATGAAGGGGATCAGCTCTGCCATCGTCACCTCTACGCTGGTATTTATGGCGGTATTTATTCCGGTCTCTCTGATGGGTGGCACTTCGGGCACCTTCTATACCCAGTTCGGTATCACCATGGCTGTGGCGGTAGGTTTGTCGGCCGTCAATGCCCTGACCCTCTCGCCTGCCCTCTGTGCCCTGCTGCTCAAACCTTATGTAGATGAAGACGGAAAAGAGAAAAACAACTTCGCCGCCCGCTTCCGCAAGGCCTTCAATACCGCCTTCGATGCCCTGGTACGCAAATACCAGCACGGCGTATTCCTGTTCATCAAGCGTCCCTGGCTCACCTGGTCGGTACTGATCGCCTCCATCGTCTTGCTGGTTGTACTGATGAACCATACCAAGACCGGGCTGGTGCCCGATGAAGACCAGGGAAGTATCTTCGTCAATGTAAACACGGCCCCCGGCAGTTCGCTCGACCATACCAATCAGGTGATGATGGAACTGGAAAAACGGGTCAGTGAGATCCCGCAGGTACAGACCTATTCGCGCGTAGCCGGGTATGCCATGATCGCCGGACAGGGACCTTCGTATGGGATGATCACCATCAAGCTGAAGCCCTGGGACGAACGCACGGGAAAAGGCGATGATGTGAAATCCGTCATTGCCGATCTGTACCGCCGCACGGCCGACATCAAAGATGCCAGCATCTTTGCCATGGCACCGCCCATGATCACCGGATACGGCACGGGCAACGGATTCGATATGCACCTCCAGGATCGCCAGGGTGGAGATATGGAAACATTCTATGGCTACACCCAGCAATTTATTGCCGCGCTGAACCAACGTCCGGAGATCGCCTCGGCCTATTCTTCGTTCAGCATCAGCAATCCGCAATGGCTCGTAGAGGTAGATGCCGCGCGCTGCAAACGTGCAGGGATCTCGCCCAGTGAAGTCCTCTCTACGTTGTCTGCTTACTACGGCGGTCATTATGTATCCGACTTCAACCGTTTCTCCCGGATCTATTATGTAATGTTGCAGGCCGCACCCGAATACCGCCTCGATGCTGCGTCGCTCGATCAGGTATATGTACGGATCAACGGAGAGATGGCACCCATCAGTCAGTTTGTCAACCTGACCAAAGTATACGGAGCAGAAGCACTCAACCGCTTCAATATGTATACCTCCATCGCTGTCAATGGCCAGGCTGCCGACGGGTACAGCTCCGGAGATGCCATCCGGGCCATCCGGGAAGTCGCGGAAACTACACTGCCACAAGGATACGGATACGAATTTGCCGGGATCACCCGCGAAGAGAGCCAGAGTACAAACACCACGGTGATCATCTTCGCCATCTGCATCCTGCTCATCTGCCTGATCCTGAGCGCGCTGTACGAGAGTTTCCTGATCCCCTTCGCCGTGATCCTGTCTGTTCCCTGCGGACTGATGGGTAGTTTTCTCTTCGCCAAAACCCTGGGACTGGAAAACAACATCTACCTGCAGACCGGACTGATCATGCTGATCGGATTGCTGTCCAAAACAGCGATCCTCCTCACGGAGTTTGCCGTAGAACGCCGCGCCAGTGGCATGTCACTCGCCGCCGCCGCACTGGCCGCGGCTAAGGTCCGCCTGCGTCCGATCCTGATGACGGCCCTCACCATGATATTCGGACTGCTGCCCCTTGTCTTCTCTACCGGAGTAGGTGCCAACGGGAACAGTTCGCTCGGCACAGGTGCCGTAGGGGGTATGCTGATCGGTACACTGGCCCTCCTGTTCCTGGTACCTTCCCTGTTTATCGTGTTCCAGTACCTGCAGGAGAAGATCCGCCCCGTAGAGATCAACCGCCACCCCGATTGGGCGATACAGGCAGAGATCGAAGAAAATGAAGAACGTAAAAAGCAGAACAACTAACATGAGGAAACTAATGATATACCTGAGTATCGCGGCTTGTATGACAAGCTGCGGTATCTACAAACCTTACCAACGTCCGGAAGTGCAGACAGACGGACTTTTCGGTGAGGAATATGAAACCAACGATACGCTGTCTGCAGGAGATATCTGCTGGCAGGAATTCTTTACCGATCCCTGCCTGCAACAACTGATCGGGCAGGGACTGCGTCAGAACACCGACCTGCAGATCGCTCACCTGCGCATCCGCCAGGCAGAAGCGGCCTTGCTGACCTCCAGACTGGCCTATCTGCCTGCACTGCACCTTACACCCGAAGGATCACTGACCAGCTTCGACCGTTCGGCGCCTTCCAGGACCTACACGCTACCCGTAGCAGCCAGCTGGGAGATCGATGTGTTTGGTAAACTGACCAGCAACCGCAAACGCTCCAAAGCAGCTTACCTGCAAAGTCAGGAATACCGCCAGGCCGTACGCACACAGTTGATCGCCGGGATCTCCAACCTGTATTATACACTGTTGATGCTGGACAAGCAGTATGAGATCAGTGAACATACCGCCGCCGCGTGGCGCGAAAGTGTAGAAACGATGCGTGCCATGAAAGAGGCGGGTATGACCACCGAAGCGGGTGTAGCACAGACAGAAGGCAATTACTATGCCATCGAAGCCTCCCTGCACGATCTGAAACAGCAGATCAGCGAAGTAGAGAATAGCCTGGCACTGATGTTGGGCGAACCACCCCACACCATCGGGCGTGGAAAACTGGACGATCAGGAATTTCCCGCTGCACTGACTACCGGAGTGCCTTTGCAACTGCTTGCCAATCGTCCGGACGTGAGAAGTGCGGAGCTCTCGCTGATACAGGCCCACTACGCTACCAACGCTGCCCGGTCGGCTCTCTACCCGGCCATCAACCTCAGCGGGCTCGCCGGATGGACCAACAGCACGGGTAGCTACATCGTGAATCCGGGCAAGCTCCTGCTCACTGCCACGGCTTCGCTCACCCAGCCGCTCTTCAACCGGGGGGTGAACCTGGCACAGGTGAAGATCTCCAAAGCACAACAGGAAGAAGCCGCTCTCTCTTTTCAGCAGACCTTGCTGAACGCGGGTGCCGAAGTAAACGACGCGCTGACGCAGTACCAGACTGCCCGCAACAAACAGGAACTGCGTGTCAGGCAGATCCATTCGCTCGAAACAGCACTTGAAAGCACAGAACTGCTGATGACACACGGCTCTACCACGTATCTGGAAATACTCACAGCCCGCCAGAGCCTGCTCTCGGCACAACTGGCAGGAGTAGCTGACCGCTTCAGTGAGATACAGGGAATGATCAGCCTCTACCACGCTCTGGGAGGAGGACGTGAACTGCCGGAGGATACCAGCGAACAGTGACCTTCTCATTTTCCGGAACAATGTGGCTCCGACCAAACAGGCTGTATCAAAATATAAAAATCTATTTTGATACAGCCTGTTTTATACTTTCCATACATTTCTCTTCCATACGTTTTTACTCAGAAAAAGAGAATAAAAAATAGAGGTTTCATGTGTTACAGGCAAAAATTGTATACATTTGCGATACAAAATAAAAACATACGGCTATGAAACTAAAAAACTATTTATTATTACTGCTTTTTATTTCTTTACTATCTTCCTGCTTCACCTTGCCTTCACCCTATTATAAATCTTATATAGGAGACTATTCAGCATTCACCCGGAAAGGAATATTTGTCACAGAATCAGATTACATTAAATTCGACTACATAGCTATTGGATCTGTGATGGCAGAAGTCGGAGGAGGTTGGACAAAAAATACTGTACAAGAATATGTGGCTCCAGATTTAGACACATTATTCGAAAAATTGGCTAATAAACTAATAAGCCAGCATGCTAACGGAATTATTAACTTGAATATCAAACTAATACCAAAAGATAAAAACAAAGTTTCCAGTTACGACAGATATATAGTAACGGGTATGGCTGTACATATCAAAGAAGATATCTCTCATATCCTAAAATAAATAAACCACAGAAGATAGTTTGTATTATTTTACAGACAGTATATACTATTACAAGTTATCACACACTACTCTCCATGATGGAAATAGTTGTATCTTTGCAAAAAGAATACTATTTACCCTGTTCCATTGAAAAAATAAGGATATGAATATCGAGGAACTGAGAGAACACTGCCTCTCTGTAAAAGGATCTTCTGAAAGTTTTCCTTTCACTAAGTTTGCCAGAGGAGCAGAAAATATCCTGGCATTCAAGATCATGGAGAAAATGTTTGCCTACGTAGATATATACCCGTCAGACGGAAGATTTCTGATCTGGATGAAATGCGATCCTTCCTGTTCCGCACAGTTATGCAAACAATATGAGGGCATAATGATTTCACCCCGGAGTCCGGATGGCAAATGGATCGGAGTAGCACTGGGGTCAGACGTTCCGGACACGCTGCTCAAAGAACGGATACTACACTCTGCAGATGAAGTGGTCAAAGCACTCTCCCGCAAAAAACAGGAAGAATACCACAAATTGCCTTCCCATACAAATACAAACGAGGGGTAGCTATGGGTAGCTACCCCTCTCTTCAGTCGCCTGTAAACCGTCAAAAGGATTTCAAGGAAATACCAGCCCATTTGATGTTACTGCACAAAAAGAAATCTACTCCAACCGGATCCACCTATAAAACAGTTGCTGGATCGCTTTCCTGAGAGGGGTTAAGTCAGTCAATCACTTCCATGTATACCCCTGTCATTTGGATGAATGAAAGATAGCTTTTTATCAACAGCCCTGCAAGACCCAAAAGAACATATCCTTTATTAAAAATGACAAAAAGAAGTAGCCAAAGCAGAGCAAATGACAGGATCAGTGCCATACCGGAGAAGAAAAGCAGAAGTTTTACATTTTATGCAACTTTATCGTTACGAAAAATGAAAAACAGAGGTTCATCGGTCTGGAACATCATGGTTCCTGGAGTTCGCGAAAACGATCCTGTTTCCTGAAAAAAGTCCGCACAGAGGTGCGAAAGACGTTTGCATCCCTGTACGGACTTCTCCGTATTCCATATGAAAATCCGATCAACAGCTTACCTGTGCCTGTCAGGCACCAGGCCCTTGTCACGCAATTCCGTCACAATGGTTTTAGAGAAACTCTCCGCCAGAGAATGTGCGTTGGAAGGATCGGTACTCCGGGTCTGAGCAGAATAGATCAGTTCATCATCATCATTCACCGTATAAATGTCAGCCTCCAGCACATAATTGGTAGAAGTGGTGTAATAGCCAGGGGTATATACCTGGTCATACAATGCCCAATATCTTCTGTAGTAGCGTCTGGAACCATAATAGTAAGGAGATCCGTAATACGAATAGCTACCAGGAACATATCTTACATTTTTTTCTTTATTGATCAGCGAAACGATCATCACCGAAGTGAACTGGGAACCACGCAACTTTTCTGAGATCTGATCCTCGTTGTTGCCATTGAAACTCTTCGGACCAAACATATCCAAAGCAGAATAGGCATCAATACCAGACTTTTGCAATTCTTCTACCATCGAACGTTCTATCCTGTCTTTCTGCTCACGGTCTACCATGACAGCCACCACAAGTACCTTATTCATAATATCGGAAGGTGGGTTCTGGACACTCCAAGAAGAGGTGATCTTGGTAGTATTACAAGACGCGAATACTACGATACATACAAACAAAAACAAAATCTTTTTCATACTATAGGTCATTT
>JAJBTC010000128.1 GCA_020861095.1 Bacteroides sp. | reverse complement strand
ATAAAAACCTGTTATCCAACTGGTGGATACTATTGCTGTTCGCCTTCTTTATTTCCTGTTCGGATGATAACAATCCGGAACCTGAACCACCTGTACCACCGGTTGATGAACTGCCGGAGGGGTCACACTCGACCCTGCCGAATTTGATGCAACAGAAGAAGGAACCATTTATTTCAAAGCCGCTTCTACTTCCGCATTGTATGGATACGAAGGAGATGTATATGCACATATTGGCGTGATCGAAGGTTCTGACTGGAGATTTGTGCCTGCCGATTGGACTGAAAATATAGATAAGTGTAAGATGATCCGCGAAGACGATAATGTCTGGAGTCTTACCCTTTCTCCCGATATCCGTTCCTGGTTTGGGGTAACAGATGATGTCAATGTACTGAGAATTGGAGTTGTATTCCGCAGTGTCGATGGAGAAAAGAAAGGGTTGGCAGAGGATTATTTCATCTCTGTTACCGACAATACGTTTACTCCCGGAGAGGTAGTCAACGAGGCGCGTCCGGAAGGAGTGAAGGATGGTATCACTATCATTGACAATTCTACAGTGACTTTTGTATTGTATGATAAAGATAAGGACGGCAACCACAAAGACTACGCCTATCTGATTGGTGATTTCAATGACTGGAAACTCAACCATGACTATCAGATGAAGCGTGACGATGCTACCGGTTGCTGGTGGTATACACTCACTGACCTGGACCCACAGACAGAATATGCCTTCCAGTATTATGTATACAGTGAGGCCGATGGCCCTGTACGCCTGGCCGATGCTTATACTGAAAAAGTGCTTGATCCGCTGGATCGCTATATCGCTGCTTCTACTTATCCCAACCTGCGGGAATACCCGTCGGATAAGACTTCGGACATTGTCTCTACGTTCCGTACACAGAAAGAGGACTACAGTTGGAAAGTGCCCAACTTTAAAATAGAAGATCCGCACGCGTTGGTGATCTATGAGATGTTGTTCCGCGACTTTTCCGAATCAGGAGATATCAACGGAGCATTGGCCCATCTGGACCACCTCATAGACATGGGAATAAATGCCATTGAACTGATGCCCGTACAGGAATTTGACGGTAACGACAGCTGGGGATACAATCCCTGTTTCTTTTTTGCTATGGATAAGGCATACGGAACCCAAGAGATGTATAAGCAATTTATTGATGCCTGCCATGAAAAAGGTATCGCTGTGATCCTGGATGTGGTCTATAACCATGCTACAGGTAACCATCCGTTTGCCAAACTGTACTGGGACAGCAGCAACAACAAAACGGCTGCCAACAATCCGTGGTTCAATGTAGATGCGCCTCATCCATACAGTGTGTTCCACGATTTCAATCATGAATCTGAACTGGTACGTACGTTTGTCAAACGCAACCTGCAGTTCCTGATCAAAGAATATAATATCGACGGTTTCCGTTTTGACCTGACCAAAGGATTTACTCAGAATAGCAGCACGGACCAAACAGCAAGTAAAAAAGATGAAAGTCGTATTGCCATTCTGAAAGATTACTATGAGGCTATCCGTGAAGTCAGTTCCGATGTCTGTGTCATTCTGGAACACTTTGCCGATGATGATGAAGAAGAGATATTGGCAGAATCCGGTATGTATCTCTGGCGTAACAAGAACTGGGCTTATTGCCAGTCAGCTATGGGGTATAAAAGTGAAAGTGGTTTTGAAGGAGCTTATGACAGACGGAACAGTTCTGTAGGAGGCTGGGTCAGCTATATGGAGAGTCACGACGAAGAGCGTATGGCCTTTAAACAAACTGCCTATTCAACAGGTACTTTACAAACAGATCTGGAAGTTCGGATGAGTCAGCTGGAGGTCAATGCTGCTATGTTCTTTACAGTTCCCGGACCCAAAATGATCTGGCAGTTCGGAGAACTGGGATATGATCATTCCATAGAGGAGAACGGACGTACAGGACGGAAACCTCTGGAGTGGGATTATAAGAGCAATGAGTATCGTAAGGGCTTATATGATACTTATACTACACTGATCCATTTCCGTCAGGTACATTCCGAACTGTTTACACCGGATGTGATTTTCGACTGGAAAGTCAGTGCCAGTGACTGGGAAGGTGGGCGTTTTCTTACTTCCGATGCGGGCAATAAAGCCCTGGTAGTGGTCGGAAACTTCACGGATACACCGATTAAGTACGCGGTATCTTTCCCACAATCCGGTGCATGGTTCGAGTATCTGCACGGTGAGCAGATCAATACCAGTGAACTGGTAGAAGTACCGGGACATAGTTATCGTTTGTTTGTGAATTTCTAAAGAAATATTTTATATCAGAGAGGTCGTTTCATTTTTTGTGTAACGATCTCTTTTTTTTGTCCGTTCTGTGCGGTATCAAAAGATGGGAATAACTGTGAGGAATGCAACTGTTTTAAAATGAAACGATGAATAACTCTTGATTTGTGTTTTTTAACATAACCTGAACCTTTGTTTATTTGTATGGATGATGTTATATTTGTAGTATACACAAATGAACCGTTTCACTATTTAACCTTACCAATTATGATCTTAAAACGTATATCTCTCCTTTCTTTAGCAGTATATGTGGTTTCTTTTACTCTTTTCAACTGCACATATTCTCTCTCTCATGAAAAAACTTTGATAGAGACTGCTCCTTCCCTTAATAAACAAGACAGTGTAGCCATGATCCAGGTTTATCATAAGATTGGTCCCTGGGGAGAGCCCTGGGTTCTGGAGGATATACACACCTGGTGCGGAGTCACTGTTGAACTGGACAGTGTAAAAAATGAATATCGGGTTGTGGAGTTTAACTACTATGGCAACTTTCGTGGGCAGATTCCCGAAGATTTCAGGCAGCTGACCGAATTGAAAGTACTCGGGCTGGGAGGAGGAACTTTAAGCGGGCCTGTTCCCCCCTGGATAGGAGAATTGAAGAAGCTGGAAACGCTTTATATCGGATATAACCAGGTAAGTGGTTCGTTGCCGAAAGAGATCGGTAAACTTAAACATCTCAAGTCACTTACTTTGGGTAACAATCGTTTGTCGGGAGAACTGCCCAGGGAGTTGGGACACTTGTCGGATTTAGAAAAACTGAGTATCGTAGATACGCAGATCACAGGCAAGATACCACGCTCTCTGTCTAAACTGAAGAAACTTCGTCGGATGGATCTGGTCCGTAATAAATTGCAGGGTAAGTTCCCGGTCCAGATCCTTAAACCGGGTCTATTGGTCAACTGTACGGGCAATAACATTTCCGAACTCCCTTTTGATATATGGAAAGATAACAATCCCAACCTACCCCCTAATCTGCAAAAGAATCAGCTATCAGGTGAAATCCCATCCTGGGTAAAGAACACGAGTAAGTGGAAGAAATTTGGCTTTTATACAAATAATCAACAACCTGGTTACGGGTTACATTAATTTTTTATGGATTATGAAAAAAACGACAATTTACTTTAGTTGTGTTTGTTGCATCCTGGGTTTGTTGGCAGGGTGTGAACATGAAATCACATATTTATGGGACGATGTATCTCCTTCTGACGTTAATACCCGTTCGGTAGCGTTGTGGGATGAGTGTTCAACGTGTATACTCCCTTCCGGAGAAACCGTTATTCTTCCGTGGGGAAATGCTGCCCATACGGCCATTCCGGAGGAAATAAGGAAAGACATCAAAAGTGCAGACGGATGGACTGTACTGGATTCTACTGTCGAGTTTACAAATCAGTCTGTAGAGGTGACACCTGCCGACAGATATGTCAACTATCTGCTCTTGTATAATGTAAACACAGGCGTATTAAAAGGCTTCTATTATGCCGAGAGAATGGAGGGAAACAATTGCGGATTCTGGCAACTCTCTACCTCTTCACCCACCAAACTGTTTAATTTTGCTTCTTACTTTGCCGAACCTCTCAATGGGTAGGCTCCTCAGGCTGTGATCCTGGCTACCTCGACTTCGAATACTGAACCGCAGGGGTTTGATCTGGGATGGAATTGTTTCATGACCGAACTGGCGTATGATGAGAATAGCCATAACCAGAGATTAAATATATCGGCCTTTGCGATGAACAATGCACGCATAAATTTCACAGGAGCATATAAGTCCGAATCTTCAGGTACCATTATTACAAGTACGCAGAACAAATCCAGTATTATTGACGGATTGGCTTCAGGAGTAGGAGAGGCTGGCAAACAGTGGATACTGGATAATACCGGACCAAAAGAGTCAAAAAACCTATTAAATATGCCGGTATCATTGGAGGCAGTCTGTTGGATAAGACAGCCTCCGGACTGATCTCTACCGGACTCTATAAAGTTTTTGGTTCACTGCTCGGATCTTCAAAGACAACAAGTGATCTGAACTTTTCCACCAATGGTACTGTCACACTGGAAGGAACGCTGGTCAATTCCTCATCTGGCATTGTGAGTCCTGTAGCAGGCCTGAAATTGGGCTCTCCCGACATGGATCTGGGGGTATGGAATCTGGAAACAGCGCCTTCATATAGAACAAGAAGTACTGCAGACCTTATAAAGACTGACTATACCGCATACCCGCAAAATGAACTGGTTTTCTTTTATCAGGTACAACGTGAAGTGTCAAACGTGCAGGTAGTATATAATCCCAGGGTTGCAAATACTTTTACCGTGACTGCCACTCCTGTTATTTACAAAAAGTATAATAATGATACCCAGCCTTTTGGCTCTTATCCGGATATGGGATATATTTCCGACAGATGGACTATAGAGACGGTATTGTATACCGATTCGCTCACAGACATAACTGCTTGTTCAAGTAACATGACATTTCTTGCTCGCAGTGATTTATGGCCTAACCGCAAATATGAGGTACAGGGCATATCGAAAGTGGCTGTATATCTGGTGGGAAATCCCTATAAAGTCTCTGATAATGTAGCATTAAAAATATTAGTAAATGGGCGTACTACAGTAAATGGTACCTCTACTACTTTTTACTCCTGCAAGACATTTGTACCCAAACAAATGTATTACTACGATTCTGGCCGACCCTATAGCTGGAGCATTGAAGAATTGCGCAAGTATGGTTTCTTGTAAAAAGTCATCCTGAGATATGGCTGTATGGCAAAAATAACTTGTCTTTCGGATAACTAGCTTCAGATATAATTTGTGTTAAAGCCAAAAAGTCGGGAGACTGCTCTAAATAGTAAAATAGGGCAGTCTCTTTTTACTTTTGAGTCCTGAAACTGATCCATATCTGTATTTTAAATGTTATATAAATAAAGATATACATATATTATGCCTTATATAGACTATTACAAAGTTCTGGGAGTAGATAAAGCCGCTTCCCAGGCCGATATCAAGAAGGCTTATCGAAAACTGGCGCGGAAATACCATCCCGATCTCAATCCCAACGATGAAGAGGCCAAGACTAAGTTTCAGGAGATCAACGAAGCCAATCAGGTTCTCAGCGATCCGGAGAAACGAAAGAAGTACGACGAGTACGGAGAGAACTGGCAGCATGCCGATGAGTTTGAAGCTCAGCGTCGTGCCTACGAGCAGTCGGGTGCCGGAAGTGGGGGAGCAGCAGGTGGCTCCTGGTCCTCTTTCGGTGGAGGTTTTGATACGGAAAGTGGATTCTCCGATTTCTTTGAATCACTGTTCGGTGGACAACGTGCCGGGCGCAGGGGGAGTTCGGCCGGATTCCGGGGGCAGGATTACAATGCCGAACTGCATCTTTCCCTGAGAGAAGCGGCAGTAACACATAAACAGGTACTGACTGTCAATGGCAAAAAAGTACGTATTGCCATTCCGGCCGGAGTGGCCAACGGACAGCAGATCCGGCTCAAAGGACACGGCAGCGAGGGGATGAACGGCGGCCCCAAAGGAGATCTGTACATTACCTTTGTGATTGCCGATGATCCGCAGTTTACCCGTATGGGAAATAATCTGCATATTACCGTTCCTATTGATCTGTATACTGCCATTCTGGGAGGAAATGTGCGGGTAGATACTCTGGACGGGCAGGTGAAACTGAAGGTAAAACCGGGTACACAGAACGGTACAAAAGCCCGCCTCAAAGGCAAAGGTTTTCCGAAATACAAAGAGGAAGGTAGCTTCGGTGATCTGATCGTGACCTATTCGGTAGAGATCCCCACCCACCTGAGTGAGAAAGAGAAAGAGTTGTTCCGCGAGCTCCGCGACTTAAGATAAATTCCTGATAGTTATGATACGTACTGATCTGATCGTTATAAGTGAATATTGCCGTCATTGCGATATAGAACCTTCATTTATTGAATTGCTGTATGAAAGCGGGTTAATAGATATTTATCGGGAAGCAGGAGAGAGTTATCTGTTTGTTTCCCAACTGCCCCGCCTGGAGAGTTACAGCCGGATGTATTACGACCTTTCCATCAATCCGGAAGGGATCGATGCCATCCGTCATCTGCTCGAAAGGGTAGAGCGGTTGCAACAGGAATTACAGGAGTTACGAGAACAGTTGCTGCTGTACGAAAGGCAGCGGAATATACTCCGCGATTCGAAATCCTGAAAAGAGGCATTCTTTCCGGATGCAACTGATACAGATAATTGTTATGTCGTCAGGAACACATAAGCAGTATGTGGAGGATCCGGGAGCACATAGCTGCGGACACCGTGATGTTAGTCCTGATTTGAATCCCAATGGCATGATAGAGTCTCAGGAATGGGTGAAGCCATGTCTCCGTTTTGGTATGTAGACAACTCTGTAGAGCAGAACTTTGTCTGTGTGGATATAGAAAATGTCCGGCTCTCTTCAAAAGGAGCCGGACATCCGTACCGTGTTTGTGCTGATAGAAATTTTTTGTCAGAGTAGAGAGAATTCAGAACAGTTCGATACGTTGCAATAGTTTATTGGCCCAGTTTATTTCGGATGACATCCAGGTTGCATCATCTATATTTCCTGCGTTGTATTGTGAAGAAAGCAGTTCCATATAGGCTACCAGTGCGTCGGCAGCTTTGGCGTGTCGGTTGAGACGGAGCAGCAACAGGATCTCTTGTTTGTATGCGTTCGGATTGGGGTAGCGTGCCATTTCTTTGGCCTGTGCCAGGATATTCAGTGTCTCCAGGTTAGCTTCGGGGCTATCGTAGAGCTGCATGTGTGCTTTGGCGAGCAAGGTTAGGTCTTCGTCTGTAACCAGTTTGCGCTCTACATTTTTTTGAAGAACCGCTATGGAGTGTTCATACTGGTTGCCTGCCTGGTGGAGCAGTGCATTGAATGTGGTGACACCACACATGGCTCTCTGGTAAGAACGGCTTTGAAATTCTTTCGGCTCCGGAAGGCGTTCGATACGCTCATCCATCTCCGCATAGATCCCGTAGCGGGAAAGGGTATAATAGTCCCGCGCCTCTTCGTAATAATTGCGTATTTTGATCAGAGCAGACGTCAGGGCGGCAGGATCTATTCCCTCGAAGGTCAGGTAGTCACAAGCGATCTTATCGGCCCTGCTTTCCTGCTTTTGTGTATAAGACATTCCCAGCCGTGCGTTGGTGCGGGAATTGATAACAGAAGCTATGATGTCTGTTCCCAGATAGGTAGTACCTGGTACATAATATTCATTTTTGTAGGTAAAATACTCGTCAAACCCGGCAGCCACTATCTCCAGCATACCACTCCAGAATTCCGCCCGCCGGGCTCTGGATTCGGCTTTCATCACATTGATTACCTGATGGTCCAGAAAATAGTGTGCCACTTCACTGGCAATGATAGCAGTAAGTTCCTCTTCCGAATCCAGTGTCGATAGTAGCCCGGTACTTATCAGCAGAGTACCGTTAGGTAACATATAAGCATCGGGAGAGGGCGATTTGAGCAGACGTACACTCAGTACTTCCGGACGCTGGTTGTTGACATTCACCGGTTTGGTACTCATAAAGAGACGGTGTACATAGTCCTGCACATAGGCATCTTCATAGAACAGTCCGGACAGATTGCCCAGGTATTCTCTGGATTCTTCTGACAGGTCCTGGCGGATGTCGTTACGATAACCCTTATTGTCATAATGAGCGTACATGTTTTCGTAGAGAAAGATGGATTGCCAGAAGTCTTCCCGGGTGGCAGTGTGCAGGTCCAGGATATCTGCCTTGCTGGCAGGAAGTGCCACGTGGGTATGGTTGATATTCAACATCAGCAAAACCCCCGTTTTGGTAGGATCTACGTTGTTCCGGCTGAGTTTGACTACTTTGATCAGTTCGAATTCCGTACCGGCCGGATGGGATTCATACGATTTCTTCAATGTTCCCGGAATATTCAGCAATCCACTCAGAGCAGTCTGGTTGCGCTGGGCAAAGGCAGTCAATGTTGCCAGTAACAGAATAAATGGTAGTAGCTTTTTCATGAGGAGTGAAGGTTTGTTATTTAAGATGTACTACAAAGATAGCTTACTCATATATTATGCCGAAGTGGTTTTTCCTAAAAAATGGTAGGGAATTCCCTTTTACTGAGAGGGGTGCCCAAGGAAACAGGAAAAAGAAATATACACCCTGAGTGCATTGGATTTAGTCTTATTTGTGTGCTCCTAATTAAGTGGATATTGCGTCGTTGAGATGAAAACTGAAAATTAAATGTGAACTGGTATGAAAGCGAAAAAAGACTTTTATTGTCTTACTGTCTGTGCTTACTGTTCTCCTGTGTGTACCTTGTAATAAAGGCGATAAAACAGATATTTTGCGGTTAACAGGTAAAGGAGCACCTGGATCAGCGAGCATCTTCATTCTATAATGGATTTATAAGTGGTTTGTTATGTTAAATATAAGTTTGATTAACGTATGATTTCTTTGAGTAGAGTAGACACATATAATATATTTTGTAAATAATTTATTTTTAGGTTATGTATATTTAAACTATTATAATGTCGCTATTTGAATGACCTGACCTATGTTATTCTCCGGATCGCTGATCTGTTACCTTCCATTTGCCTGCTGAGACAGGATGGAGGCTGTAGTAATGCTATGGATACTCTATCGATACCAACCGGATTTATTTACACTATTTTATCTTCTGTCTGTTATTTCTGAGAACTAGAAAAGTCATATACCTTTATGCTGGTCCTATTCATCCATAAACTTAGCGGACATAATTGAAACTGTACTTTTTATGGATCTTCTTCCGATACAGTACAATTCTTATTGGGAAAAAGTCTATTACTCACCTGCTTCAACATATAAAGCCGTATGGCCCGTTGTCCGTAGTTTTTCTTTGGACAGTATAAATAAGTAAATAAAAATTGTATAGTATATATGTTTTTTTTAAAATAAATTTATATATTTGAGAACAACATAAAATTTTATCTCTTTAATTTCCTGGAATTTT
>JAJBTC010000194.1 GCA_020861095.1 Bacteroides sp. | reverse complement strand
AAAAAGTAGGGCACCACTTCAACCAGGAACAAACACTGGATCTGTGGATATGGGAATTTTAGAAGGATAAATTGTCCATATGAAGCAATAAAAGAAAAAGGCAATAAGCTGTTTAACAACTTATTGCCTTTTTCTTTTGTCTATTTATTGTACCTATACCGTCTATCTGTTTAGCTGATTTCAACACTATTTTTGTGTATGTCAAATCAACTAAATTATCAACCCTATGGAACGCAAAAAAAATGTAAAGAATTTCAGTGTACGTTTAATCGTATGTATTATGTTGGGTATCTGGTCTCAAACTATTTTTTCTTCTGAAGTAAGATCAGAGGAGAGCTCATTAGAAGAATTCACTTTAGATGGTAGATGGTCAAATATAGAACGTAGCCTGATCCCCACCATCCCTATCAAAGCCTATACCGATGGATACTCTGTAACCATAAAAAATCAATCTCCCAACTGCGATATAACGATCCGCATACTTAGTGAGATCGGAACAGTTGTATTCCAGGAAGAAGTCCCCGCAGCAGAAACTGCATACATGCTGATCCCTGTGGATTCACTGCCCCATGGCACCTACATCCTGGAGTTAACCAATACATACGGTGATTTTCTTCAAGGGATTTTCAACCTGTAAAAAGGTATCATTGACTTATAAACTATAAAAACTGACTGTTATGAAGTATATAGATCTTAAAAAAATCCTATATATGGATACGCTGATCCAACGCAGATGCACCGGAAGTCCGGAGCGTTTCGCTGAGAAAACAGATCTTTCCCGTTCGGCATTCTTCGAATATCTGTCTTATATGCGCAATGAACTGATGCTGGATATTGAGTACAACGCTTACAGGGAGACCTATTATTACGATGGGCAGGACCTATGCTCGGTCCTGGGCAACATCCGCTGCTTAGCCTGTAAAGAAAAGTTTATCAGCGAAACCGCCTGAGGGAAAACCAGAAGATGCATACCTTCCTTTTCGACATATTGCCGGAGACGGGACATATCCGGATCACCCTGCAACTTGCTCTTCTGTTGAACGAGCAGGGAAATGAGGTGTATTACACCGATTCGTCCGATTCTGTCTTCACCTCCGGCCTGCTCGAAAAGGGTGTCGGACGCATTCTGTATCCCGACGACCTGCGGTGGTTCACTCCCGATCTGGTGTTGCTCGACTACCATTTACAGGCAAAAGCCGCATTCTATCACAAACGAAAAATAAGGTTTGTCTATCTGACAGCTTCCCAACTGGGAGAAACCGCCTCTCCGAAGGTACCAGTGATCAGTCTGCCCCCTTCGGCATACAGCATCTCCCTCACCTCTCCACGCATGGAGCAGCTGCTGGAGCGTGTACCGACCCTGAAAGACGATCCTTCGCATGTGCTGATTGTCGGCCTGTTGGAGGAGGGAGAACCCGGCAGGCACACAAAAAAGTTCTATGAGGTAGTTAAAAACTGTTGCATGGCCAACAGCCGTTATCAGCTGATTCTGCTGACCCATGATGCGGAGATGGTACAAAATCTGTTCCCGATCCCGGAAAACATGGCGATCTATCGCCTGTTGGACCTGCCGGCGTTGTTGCCTCTGTGCGATGTGGCCCTCACTACCGGCAACCTGAATACACTGATCGAGAGTGTATACGCCGGATTGCCCATGGTCACCTATCCGTCGCCGGCACATACAGAACATCGATCCAATGCCATGAAATACGTAAACGCCGGGTTGGGGATGTATGCCGACATCCGCAAGACCACTCCCCGGAAGTTCGGGCAACAGATCGAGGAGATCCTGAATAACAGGGAGCGATTCAGAGAGAGTTCACAACAGACACAACGCCTGTTTGACCGGGAAAATAAAAACCTGGAACGGGTGGCAGACCGCCTGCTGGCACTTATTACGACAACACGCCTATGAAATTCAAATTCTACAGACAATTAGACGCGATGGACTGTGGCCCCACCTGCCTGCGCATGATAGCCAGGCACTACGGCAAAAAATTCTCCGTACAGCAGCTGCGCGAACAGTCATACATCCAGCGGACCGGAGTGAATATGCTGGGTATCAGCGAAGCTGCTGCTGCCATTGGCATGCGGGCCACCGTGCTGCGTACCTCCATCGACAAGCTGAAACAGCAATCCAGACTGCCTTGTATCCTACACTGGAACCAGGCCCATTTTGTAGTCTTGTACAAGATAGAGAAAAAAAAGACAAGACCTTTTTCTATATTGCCGACCCGGCCTACGGCCTACTGAAATACGAAGAGAATGAGTTCAAGACTTGCTGGATCAGCACCTCTCAGGGAGGGGTAGAAAAGGGAATCGCTATGTTGCTCGACATTACTCCTGAATTTTACGAGACAGAGCCCATCAAATACGTGAAACTCTCGCTCTGGTATCTGTTCAGGTATGTACGTCCCTACAAGAAGATGGTGATCCAGCTTATACTCGGACTGCTCGGAGGAAGTGTCCTGCAATTAGTCTTTCCTTTCCTGACGCAGACCATCGTAGACCAGGGCATCGGACACCGCAACCTCAATTTCATCCAACTGATCCTGCTGGCACAGCTGATGCTGGTATTCAGTCGTACACTGATCGAGGTGATCCGCCGCACCATCCTGCTGCACATCAGTACACGCATCAACGTGGCGCTGATCTCCGACTTCCTGGCCAAGCTGATGCGCCTGCCCATGCGTTTTTTCGATAGCAAACTGGCCGGAGACCTGATCCGCAGAATAGAAGATCACCGGGAAATAGAACGATTCCTCACCCAGTCGGTACTGAATATCCTGTTTTCTACAGTGACGGTCCTCGTACTGGGAGTCGTACTGGCGATATACAACTGGAGGATATTCCTTATCTTCTTATTTTTCAGCATACTGTATGTCGGATGGGTGAAACTGTTCATGCGCAAACGGGCCGACCTCAATAAAAAGAATTTCGAACAGATGTCTATCAATCAGAACAACCTGATGCAACTGATCTACGGCATGCAGGACATCAAGCTGCTCGGATGCGAACAACAGAAACGCTGGGAATGGGAGAACATACAAGCCTCGCTGTTTCACATCAATATCCGTTCGCTCAATCTGGAGCAGTGGCAACAGGTAGGTGCGGTACTGATCAACGAAGTCAAGAACATACTCATCACTGTCTTGTCTGCCACTGCGGTACTCAGTGGAGAGATCACACTGGGCATCATGTTGTCCATCCAGTACATCATCGGACAGATGCAAGGTCCTATCCAGCAGGTGGTAGTCTTTATGCAGCAATCGCAGGATGCCCGCCTCAGCCTGGAGCGTCTGGGAGAGATCCACGGCAATCCGGACGAAGAGGTCAGCGATCCGGAACAGACCGATCCGATTTCCGGCAAAGACTCTATCACTCTGCAAAATATCTTTTTCACCTACGGTTCGGAGAAGTCTAAAAAGGTGATCAAAGGACTCACCCTGGATATCCCCGCCGGGAAAACCACCGCCATTGTCGGACTGAGCGGAAGTGGCAAGACCACCCTGATCAAACTCATGCTGGGATTCTACCCTCCGACGGAAGGCACGATACGAATCGGCGATCGTTCGCTGAGCCAGATCAGCTTCAAAGAGTGGCGCAAGCATTGCGGAGTGGTGATGCAGGAAGGGTTTATATTCAGCGACACCATTGCCAACAACATCGCGCCGGACACCGATATCATAGACAAAGAACGCCTGCTCTATGCCACGGAGATGGCCAACATACGCGGCTATATTGAGTCGCTGCCCCTCAAGTACAACACCCGCATCGGCAGCACCGGACAGGGACTGAGCCAGGGCCAGAAACAACGGCTTCTGATCGCGCGGGCTATTTACCGCGATCCCGATTACCTGTTTTTCGACGAAGCCACCAATGCCTTGGACACAGACAACGAAAAGGTGATCCAGAACAACCTAGACCGTTTTTTCAAGGACAAAACCGTGGTGATCGTCGCGCACCGACTGAGTACGGTGAGGAACGCGGACAGGATTGTTGTGCTTAAAGAGGGAAATATCATAGAGAGTGGTACGCATGAAGAGCTGATCGCTCTGCAGGGAGATTATTACGGATTAGTGAAGAATCAGCTGGAATTGAACGAATAAATCAGAACATCATGGAAGAAATATACAAACCCGATCCGGAGAAGGTGAGCCAGGTAGAACTCTATACGCGGGAAAACCACGACATGCTGGGCGATCCGCCCCACTGGCTCATCCACACCGGAAGTTATGTGGTCTACGGACTAATCGCTTTCCTGATCACCGGCAGTGCGCTGTTCAGCTATCCCGATATGGTGAAACAGAGCATTACCATCGACGACATAGCCAACGTAGAGTGGATCACCGCCAATACGTCCGGGACCCTGGACCGCTTTTTCGTAGAAAATGAGTCGCAGGTAGAAGCCGGAGATACATTAGGGATCCTCAAAAATACCGCTGCTCTGGAAGATGTGAAAGAGTTTTGCAAACTGCTCACTAAGGTAGAATGGTACTACCGCACCAACGACCCTTCCGAACTCCGTGAATATCCGTTCAACCTCATCATGGGAGAGATGGCAGGAGCCTATGAGCAATTTACCCAGGCTGTGCGTACCTGCATGATCTTTCAGGAATTCGACCTCTATCCGGAGAAAAAGAAATACCTGCAGGAGGAACTCAGCATCCTCGAACAGAGCCGGGAATCCAGCGAACTCTCCCTATTGAAGGTGAAAAGGGAGCTGTTTGAACTGGAGATGGATCACAAGATGGAGATGGCCAGAAACCGCAGGATGCTGGAACTGGCCTACGAGAACATGGTGAATCAGCTGCAGACCTGGGAAAACAGGTACCTGATCAAAACAAAGAATCCGGGCACGGTGATCTGGGGAAAGAGCTGGAGCATGAGCAAGTTTGTGAATGAAGGGGATACCATCTGCTCGGTCATGTCCGGACGGGAAGGACACCCGGTGGGGCACATCCGGCTCTCCCAGCATGACGTGGCGGAAATCGCGCCCGGCAACAAGGTCAATATCGAACTGGCCCAATATCCGGCCCATACCTATGGGTATCTGGTGGGTGAGGTAAGTTCCGTATCGTACGTGCCCTACAACAGGAGCTACGCGGTGGAGATCGCTCTGCCGGCCGACCTGATGACCACGGCACGCAAACAGATCAGTTATGAGGTAGGTCTTTCCGGCAACGCGGAAATCATTACATCCAGCAGGAGCATTCTCAACCGGATATTTACGCCTATTTATCAATTGCTGAAACAAAAATAAGCGAGAAGCACAAAAGGTACCTGTACCGCGGCTTCCCGCAGATGAAACCACTTTTAATTCCATAAAATTATTCACTAAAAACAGACAAAAATGAAAGATCAGGAAAAAAATCAGGAAAAACAGGGATCTCTTTCCCAATGAACGCTGCCGGAGAGAGGTATATGGAGGATGAACCACTCGAACTGGATGAGCTTATCCACATACAGGGAGGCGTAGATCCGAAGGATAAACAAGAGTATTGCGGGCTGGGCTGCTATGTGGGCGGACTCACCGCCGATAGTAAGGATAATCCATTGGAACATGCAAAAGACCAATAAGACATATATACTCAATCCCTCCTATCGCTTGAGAAACGACAGGCATCGGATCGTTCTTTTTTCAAAGAGTCAGCCCTTTGAGAAAAAGACACCGGATTGGTATACCTTTATCCATCCCATTCAGGCCGTCATGCTGAGTTTCTTCACCCACGACCGGAGCTACGGTGAGAACCTCCGGTTGCTTGCCGAATACTTTCACAAGGATATAGCCTATATGGAAAAGGCTATATCCTCCTATATTCAAAACCAGGAGCTGATCTACACCACCTGGAAAGAGCATACCATTTACTTTCCCGTGCGTACCCTTGTTGAACGGGAAGAGACGAAGGATCCCCTCTCTCTCCAGCAGCTGTCTCCGGACGCGCTGCTATGTGGCAAGCTCGACCTTACCTCCGGACGGTTCTATTCCGGCCCGTTGTTGCTCACCTTTATGCTGACCAATCGTTGCCTGACACAGTGTGCATACTGCTACGCGGATACCTCTACCCGTGTCAGTCAGCGATTGTCTACTCCCCGCATATTGGAACTTATACAGGAGGCTGCCCACCTGCAGGTGAAACACATCAACCTGATGGGAGGTGAGGTACTGATGCACCCCGATTGGGACATGATCCTCAGTGAACTGGTCAGAAACGATATGGCACCGGAGTTCCTCTCTACGAAAATGCCACTCACCACAGAGCAGATCTGCCGGCTGCGGGAAACCGGATACCGGAATGTGATCCAGATCTCTTTAGATGCCTGTGACCCGGAGATTCTGCAACAGACGTTGCGGGTAAAGGAGTCTTACCTGGAAGAGATGCTCCGGAGCATCCGTCTGTTGGATCAGAGCGGGCTTCCCTATCAGGTATCTTCCGTGCTCACCACCTACAACTGCAACCGCCGGACGCTGACCGACCTCTTCCGGTTCCTGTGTACCCTGGAACACCTGACAGACTGGAGAATAAATCCGGTAAGCAATTCCATCACAGCCGATTATCAGGAATTCTCCCGGCTCAAAGCCACCCGACAAGAGATAGAAGCGATGTTCGCATACATCGAAGAGTTTATTCGTCCCGCCGCCCCTTTCCCGATCCTTCTCAACAGAGACCTGATCCACAGGAAATTCCATACGGAAATGAACGGAAGCGCCCATTTCCAGGGAGCAGCCTGTTCGGCATTGAATACGCACATGTTCATTCTTCCGGACGGCAAGGTGACGATCTGCGAACAGCTTTACTGGAACCCCGGATTTATCATCGGAGATGTCACCCACTCCGGACTGGCCGAGGTATGGAATTCGCCGCAGGCCTCCCGGCTGGTCAACCTCTCACGCGAAGACATTCAGGAAAAGAGCCGCTGCAAAGAGTGCCATTTGTTCGACTCCTGTTTCCGCCAGCGCAACCGTTGCTGGAGCGATATCATCAAAGCCTATGGTGAAGAGTGCTGGGACTACCCGGACCCGCGGTGTGTATTTTCTCCGGCGATGAAAAACAATCTGGGATATGAATAGATAACAAATGGATAGGATACAGATCGATAAAATAAAGAGAACTTTCATACCTGCGGTAAACTGTACGGATGGTATGGCTTGCCTAGCATCTATTGTGCGGTTTTATGACAACAAATTTCCACTTCGTACTCTCTTTTCTCATCAGTCTCCACAAGAAAATCAGATTACTCTGGCCCGCATCAGAGAGATTGCTACAGAGTTGAACCTTACTACAGATATAAGGTTATATAGCATAGAACAATTGGAAAAATTACAGACTCCTGCTGTCCTGTTATTTGAAAATGAGATCGGAGAGCAGGAGTTTGTCATCTGCTACGGAATGTACGGTCAACGTTTTGTCATCGGAGAACCCTCTTTCGGCTTGATGCAATATCCCGCACAGGAAATAGAAAAAATGTGGATACGAGGAATCACGCTAATCGTTTTTCCAAATCCGGTATTTTTTAAATCCTGACATATAGCTTATTTTATATTACTTTTTTACACTATGCCTTGTCTATACGGATTAAAAACCTATCCATAGATATAAATCTACAACAACTCAGGACAAAGGTAATGAAAAAAAGTTAAAATAAAAATACGAATTTTCAATCCGGGATTTCCGGACTATCATTCGGTTTCTTTGCAACATTAAGAAGTATATTTAAGAATTAAAACGATATGAAATCGATTATCACAACCCTCCGGAATTCGATCATTGCATGTATGATCTTTTCCTGTCCTGTAAATGCCCAGAATATATCAGTCGGAGGACGGGTGGTCCAGGAAGAAAATAATTCTGTTGTCCCTATTGAATATTCCACTGTCTCTCTCTCAGACGACAGTTCTTTGATTGTGGCATACGCCTATTCGGATGAGAAAGGGAAGTTTACTTTAAACGCTCCCAAACCGGGTAATTATACATTGACCGTAGACTATATGGGGTACATTCCTACTAAAATAGATCTGAGAAACCTGAATAAATCTCTGGATCTGGGAGATATAGAAATGACAGAATCGTCGGTTGTATTAAATGAAGTAACAGTCTCTGCAAATAATGTGATCCAGAAGGTAGACCGACAGATCATTCTGCCCACTGAAAGCCAGATTAAAAGATCCAATGATACATATGATCTACTGAATAATATGATGATTGAACGTCTGTATGTAGATCCTATATCCAAATCGTTGGAAATGAGTAGCGGACATGTTCAGACTCGTGTCAATGGAATAGAGGTCAATTCGAGCGAACTGGCATCTATCCTTGCTAAGGATATTCAAAAAGTAGAATATATTGAGAATCCGGGAAGCCGGTACAACGACTACAACCTGGGAGCGGTAATTAATATCATCGCCAAACAAAGAGAAGATGGCGGGCAGATCGCTATTCAAACCTCTAATGCACCTCTGGTTTTATGGGGAGAGAATTTCCTGACTACCCGGTACAACAATAAAAAATCGGAATGGAGTCTAAGTTACAACAACAGAAACAGAGGTTATACAAAAAGAAGACGTGATGTAGTAGAGACGTTTCATCTGGCTGACGGAACTATTGAACGTTATCAGGAAGGGATCAATGATAAAAGTAAAAACTTCGACAACCATATAAACCTGACCTACAACCTGTCTGATCCAGATAAGTACACATTCAATGTCGTATTCAGGAACGATTTGTCAAATACTCCCTATAACAACAGACGTGCTAAGTTGTGGTCCAATACCAATGAGGTACCTATCTTTTCCCGTATCCGGTTGAAAGAAACAAGCTATTCTCCTTCACTGGATTTGTACTATCAGCAGGCACTCCCTAATAAACAGAATATACAATTTAACCTGGTGGGTACCATTATCGATACACACAATGAAAGAGGATACAACGAGTATACCGAAAACCATACAACTATCTCAGATATATTGTCTGTCATCGATGGAAAAAAATATTCTGTGATCGGTGAGGGGATATATGATAAAGAATTCGAACATGTAAAAATCAGCTCGGGAATCAAACATTTCCAAATGAGAGCCGAAAATATGTACAAAGGATCGATAAAAGCTCAATCCAATATGAATCAGGCGGAGACATATATCTTCTCGGAAGTACAGGGACGAATCAAATCATTTAATTATTCAGGTGGGATCGGACTGACGCGTTCTTATTTCAAAGAAAGTGATAAAAAGAATGATTACTATACATTCAGTCCTTTCATACAATTGAGCTACCGTCCCCATCCAAGTTCATTCATCAGATATGCATTCAATA
>JAJBTC010000004.1 GCA_020861095.1 Bacteroides sp. | reverse complement strand
ATCATTCAACCCACTTTGGGGTTGAAGACACAGGACGGATCCCTACCCCCAGTCGCTCCGCTATGCTGCGCTTTACTGGGGGTTATTCAAATTAAAGCCCTCCGGGCTTTCAGAGTGGAATGAGTATCATTTGGATAGCCTGAACAAATGGATCCGTTTGAAATCCTCCAAGTAAAAAATAGATATAAATAAGTGAAATAAATCCCATTATCTCAAATACTAACGATTTATTCGGAACACCAGTGCACGATGCGCGTCTCTACAAGTAAACGTCCAACCCAGGAGCGTGCGTCTCCGCGGTGTATTTCCAACAAAAAACTACTCCCTCATGGTATACGCCTTCCCATTTGGCATGCTGAGACGCACGCCGTGCGTCTCGTATCTTTGCATATAAAATGTTACGCATAGGGATTTACAAACATATTCTTTCTGTAATTTCAATCGTACATCGTAAATCAGTAAATCGTAAATCTCTTTGCGTCTCTACAGGATACCGGAGTAATATATAAATATACAATGAATGATGAACTTCTACTTAGCAAAACAACCGTTAGCCATTTAATTTTTTTCTATTATTCCCAAATAATATTAAGTCGCGCAACTCTTTGAGCCTCTTAATTGTATAGAAAGGCAGAATAAATAACTTTTAAAATGAGTGAGAATATGAAAGATAATGGAGATTATATGATCAACAATGAAGGAAGAGAGTCTTCCAACTGGTCCAGTCGTCCGGGTTCCGATCGTTTCGGAGAGTATGCATCCAATCTGCAGAATACGGAAGAGGTGCACAATTCCTGCGGATGCAATCAGCCGATCAGTGAAGCCGACCGGGAAAAAAGAATTGATGAACTGGACGAATTGATCCATGACAAACTCGGGAAATATGACGAAGATACAGAGCACACCGAGCATGTCCGGAGTGCGGACACGGATCATCAAACGATCAAAAATCATGTGACAGATACTCCCTCTTCCGCAACTAAGGCAAACAACGATTCCATAGCTACCGGAAGTACCATCGGTGCTACCAGCAGCGCGATAGGAGATCAGACCGGCAAGATAAGTGAGGAGAGCAACCAGGCAGATAGGTCCGATAACACCAATGTGGGTGAACCCACAGATTGCAGCAGCGATATGTCTATCAATGACCTGGCCTCTTACAGTGATTCGCACAACGGATTGTCTGAGGACGATGATGTTGCCAATGACGATGTGATCATTGTAGAACAGGTAGATATCATTATAGACGGTCCTGAGCAGGACGATACAACAAAAGAGTAAACCCGCCGGAAGTTTGTCTCCGGATATCATACAAAAGGTCGGCTGGAACCGTATGGTTCCATGCCGGCTCTTTGTATGATACCTCTATTTTCCGGATCTGTGGGAATATGGAACCACACCTCTTCTCGCTGCTTCCGATCACAGATGCGCATAGAAATGACAAGGATAATTACCTCACAATCAAAGTATTAAAATCTTATTTTTCCCGGCACTCAAAGGTCTCCCGCCCGCCCGGAATAAAAACAGGACCGGAATACTCGCAGAAAAACAGTCTGCGCGAAAAAACATATATTATTTTTACTTATCTTCGCATAAGATATTCCTGCTGAAGGACCTGTTTTTCAGAAGTACGTGTACACTTCTGTCTCTACCGGCACAGAACAGGACCACCCCCTCTTACAGCGCATGAATTCATTGATATAAAACTATATGGTATGAAAAAGTATGGTATGACTGCTTTATTTTCCGCGTTTCTGCTGGCTACTCCTGCAATGGCGCAAGAGAATTTATTTCGTTATAGCGTAGGTGACTACGAAGTGTATACCCTGACCGATCGCAGTTCCGACGGCAACTCTTCGATACTGATCGGGGCAACCCCGGAAATGCTGGCAGAGACGATGCCCGATGGAACCTACGCGACCGCCGTGCATGCTTTTCTGGTCAAAGGTCCGGAAGGGAACATCCTTTTTGATACCGGACTGGGTATTCATATCCACGAGCAACTGGCTGCTTTAGGTATCAAAAACGATGAACCCATCGTGATCAAACTCACTCACATGCACGGAGACCATATCGGAGGACTGATGAAAGATGGACAACGTGTCTTCCCGCAAGGCAAACTGCTGCTTTCGGAGACAGAGTATAACTACTGGACCAGTAAAGAAGAGATGAACAAACTTCCCGGAGACAAACAGGGCGCGTTCCGCATGGCACAGAACGTGCTCGAAACCTATGCTGCGGATCTGGGCTTTGAATCTCTCTCGCGGCCCGGCACATTGGATATAGATGGTATCTATGCCCTGGAAGCCTTTGGCCATACCCCGGGACATACGGCCTACCTGTTGGTATCCAAAGGAGAAAAACTGCTGATCTGGGGCGATCTGGCCCATGCCATGGCCATTCAGATGCCCTATCCGGATGTGGCCGTGACCTACGACGTAGACCCTGCTATGGCCACTGCCTCACGCAAAGAGATACTCCGCTATGTGACCCGTGAGAACATACCCGTGGCAGGTATGCACATTCCCGGTACAGGCATCGGCCGTGTGGAAACTATCGGAGAGAATAGTTACCGGTTTATTGCTATAGGGGAATAGAAGAATTTCACAGTTTACGATCTACAGATGTTATTTTCCATCGCAGATCGTAAACTGTTACATATTATCTCTCTGATCTTCAACGTTTATTCATCCGCTGCTCTACACCACGGATCAGGACATCGGCATCGGAATACCCCATATTCCGCAAGCGGCGGTAATAATAGAGAGCCTCTTCGTAGTTTTTCCGGTTCTCGTGCTGAGTACCGACCAGTACATAAGGGATACTTTTTCGGAACTCTTTACGGAGATAATCCAGCATAGCGCCTCCCAGTTCCTCTTCCGGTTTGCACCTCATTTCCAGAATCCAGTTGAACCATGCGCTGATTTCAAGCATCTCCTCCAGTTGTGTTTTTTTGCGCATCTCCTCCACTTGTACCAGGATCCAGTCTATATGCTTCTGATAGTTCCGGCTCAGTAACTCTTTATTTTCGAAATGATCATAATCTCCCACTTCGTAGAGTTGTTTGAATAAAGTCGTATACACATCGGCCCGATCCACATCGGGAGAGATCCCCGCACCGAAATACAGGCACATCGCCACATTGTATATCGCTGGTAAGAATCCTTCTCCGGCAGCCTCGGAAAACATCCGGACCGCCTTTTCCCGGTCTCCACGTTCAAAGAAGGTAAGTGCCAGTATATTCTTTGCTTTCAGATTACCTTTGTCACAAGCCAGCTGATAGCAACGGAACCCATGGACCGAATTGTTTAGTTGCAAAAGTACTTCTCCCCGGAAACAGAGTTCGTCGGCTGTCAACTGCTCCCAGCCTGTGGTGAGTGAACCCAGCAACTCCTCTTTTTCACGTTGCAGGAACAGACGCCGGTGATTTGTATAGGCACTGTCTCTCAGGGTTCCCGTATTTCCGTACTCGGCTGTCTGCATGTATAGTCTCTCCGCCGCAAGCAGATCCGGCTCTCCGTCCACTCCGGCTTCCAAAAGGCCGGCAAGGATTGCCCCACCTCCGTAGTATATCAGATCCGGGTCATTTTCTGCTCTTATCAGCCAGGAACAGATCTCCCGCGGCGAAGCTTTTTTCTCTGACAGCATCCGGGCATACCTGCTGATCCCCCAGCCACTGCCCTTCTCTGCCGAAAGTTTGTACAAATCCATACGTCGCATGTCCTTCGTCTCTTCCATAAAGCCCTTTTCCATACAATCGCCCACCAAAGCATATGCGTCAGGTTCCCCCTTGTCCATACCCATACAAGCCAGTCGGGAGGTAAGTAACGCACGTTCTTTGTCTTTCAGCGAACGCAGATCCCAGGCTGCCAGGCTACTTTGTATAAACTGCCTGCCGATATACCCCGCCAGTTCGCTCCGGATCTCTTCCGTCAGCACGTGGATCTGCTGCCGGTCAAACGTATCCAGTCCGGCAAGTGTATAGAGGCCGGCTCTTTGTCCATTCCGGATCACCGACAGGTCTTCCGGTATCTCTTCCAGCAGCAGGAGTGCTTTTAACAGATACATCGGTCTGAATGGCTCCCGGCTACCCGGAGTAGTCCTGTAGGCAGCCAGGGCTGTAGCCAGTAAGATGCCGGCATGTGTCTCTCCTTCTCCGGGACGGGCACCCCGGAGTACAGTCGTGTTGTATGCTACAGTCAACGTACTCCGGGAACGATTCTGCTGCAGGAGATAACCGGCATGCAGATAAGCCACCAGGACACTCAGTTCCGGATCGTCTTTCACCGCATACTTAGCTGCCGCGGCCAGACTTTTCTCTGCCTGCTTCGGATCGTTCTCCCTCTCCCGGATAAACTCCTGCAAGTGCTTTTCAACCTTTGCAACCGTTTGTGCTTCTGCCGAGACACTGCACCACACACATATAAACAGCCATACTATTTTTTTCATCTTCCGTCTCTTTTCAATCATTAGGTGTTCCGCATACCAGTACAAACTCCAGTTGCCGGTTCTCTGATCGGGAAGTAGGCTGCTGCCAGCCACCCGACAGTTCGGTCACGCGTCTGCTTACATAGGTTTTGAGTTCCGTGGTAGTGATGCAGCCATCTCCATCCAGATCCGCCCACCCATCGATAAGTCCCTCTTTCACCACATACGTAAAAAGTCCGTTTCGCCACCGGTGCCCTTCCACCGCTGCCTGTGTAGCTCCGGCACTCGACAGGATATTGGCTCCGATCCCCCGGCGGAGGTCGGCAAACAAACTCCCGACCAGCTCATTGATCTCCTCCGTACGGATATCCGCATGCACCACACTGCCTACGTGGCGGAAGATCACCTGGCCCCGGTGCGGCAGGGTTACCGGAGCGGTCATCTGCAACCGGTAATCCTCTTTATCGATCTCCCCCGAGTGACAGGCATCTATCAGGATCAGTTTGCGTTGCGGAACAATCCCGTCGAGCATACGTTCGAACTCCTCATAGGCCAGTGCCCGGGTGGCAGGGTGGACAAAGTCCGTATCGTAAGTAGCTAAGAAATAATCCAGACCGGCATCCACAATGCCATGTCCGGCATAGAACAGGATCACTACATCCTGCGGTCGGGCTCCCGAAAGAAAACCACGTAGTTCCAGGAGTGCCTCGCGGGTCACCTCTTCATTGACCAGCATCCGGAGGTGCAATTGATTGTAACCATTTCCCGTCTGCTGAATAGTGGCAAAAAGCTCTGCCATATCTTTCGCATCTTTTCCGGCATACTGCAGATCGTACCGGCTATCGGCATATTCAGAAGCTCCGACAGATATTATATACAGATCGGGAGGCGACAGCCGGGCCGCGCACATCACTGTCAGGGATTCTTTGTAAGACTCTGCTCCCCTGTCATTGAGGCAAGAGACATCTACCTGATTGCTTCCTTCGAGCAGGGGTACTGTGATTTCCACCTCCCGTGTCTCTCCTGCGGCAACCTCCATCGGTATCCCTTCGGCAGCCTGCCAGGGAACTCCATTGATCCAGACACGCAGGCGACTGACCGGATACTTTTCATCCCGTACGCTCACTCGCAGGGTGAGTATCGAGTCGGAAATATGAGCCGGTATACGATCGCGTCCCCGGATCTCCGCCACCGGCGTATGAAACTCCGGAGAAAGCATCTCTTCCGTCATCCCGGCCCGGCGCAGCCGCTTCTGCCAGGCACGGTGATAAAGCCCGATGGTGCGCCGGGAAGCATAGCCCAGCCGTTCCAGCACGATATCGGGCCGATTGAAACGCAGGTCGAACTGATCGTACTTATACATGGTATGTCCTTTCAGGAAATGTATACCCTCTACACTACCGGCCGAGGCCTTATAGTAATGATCCGGAGTCATTGCCACATATTCCATACTGTTGTCCAACGCTATCAGCCGGACAATCTCTGTAAAACCGGTAGCATCGAATACCTTGGTTATACCCTCTTTGGAGGTAGTAAAGACAAGTCGTCCGTCCTGTGAGGGTACAATGGAAGTGACTTCCGCATCGTGCACCGGAAACTGCCGGAAGGATTCTGTCTCTCCCACGCGCCACAGCCCGATATACCCGCTGCCACACCCCGCGGCAATGAGAGTGTCATTGATAAACGCGCAACACCCCATACGGTCGCTATGGGACGGATCGGTCAGGTGTAGCTCCTTCTCCGTTTGCAGGTCATACATCCGCAGGTTGCCGTGTTCACCGGATGCCAGAATACGCCTTCCCGCCCTGTCGTGCCGGACCGACATAACAGGCTTGTCAAACTTCATGATCTGTCGTACCTGCTCCGGATCCTTTGTACTCACCAGCAATACCTCCCCACCGTCGCACCCCAACACCACAGTATAGCCACCGGGAAGCGCACAGAGCGTATTGACCAGCTTATAATGCATTTTATCGTGGACCTCCTTCACTATTGTCAAAGGACTTTCACCATCCGCATCCGCGGAGAAAAGCCCATTGTAAGTGCCTGCCCACAACCTGCCACCAGCCTCAACCGCGGCGAAAACAGGAAAACCACCCACCGGACGGGCACTCAGCAGGTTGCCCCACAGATCCCAGACGGTCACCTCACTGCCAAAACCGCCCAGCACCACCCGATCGCCATCGATGATGCCCTCACAGTAGTTTTTATAGCCATATTTCAGGTATTCTTCATTCAATTTGGGGTTATCTAACAATTGGGCAGCCTTCGACCAGTGTTTCTTCACCGGTGCCACCCGGTCATTGATATAAACAAGGGAAGTGTCCTGCAACAAATGTTTCCTATAAGGGATACGTGCCGTCAGTTCCAGCCGGCGCAGATCCCAGAGTTGAGGGTTGTTTTCCACCACTAATAACAGACTGTCCGAAGCATCGACACAGGCATTGGAAAGCATAGAAAGATTGCCTTTGTAGTGCATAACAGGTCTGTGCGTGAAGCGGTCATAGGTTTCGATGGTACAATCGCGCCGGATATCAAACTCCAGCCGACCGTACCGGGTCAGCCCCCGGGGGATTTCCCCCTTACGGATTACTCCGATCTGACGGTTGGTACGCCAGTCCATCACATAACCAAGATCCGATTCTTTTAATTTCCCGCTGATATACAACTGCCTGGAGTCATACGGATTGAAGTTCGCCCCTCCTATCGAATACCGGGTATGGGGATAAGTGACTACTCCTACCTGACGGCCCGAACGCAGGTCCCAGATCACTGCCCGCCCATTGATCTCCAGAGAAACCATGTACCTGCCGTCTCTGCTGATATCGAATTTGTGAATGGGGCTGGTATGCCCGGCCTGAAACACTGTTTCTACCTGCTCATCCATATTTTCCTGAGCCGTAAGAGACCAGGAGCAACAGATATACCATAAAAAAAATGCCTTCCATACAGGAGTGTGTCGTGTGTACATACAGATGAGTATCTCTATAAATTCCAGATGTATATCGATACAAATTTACACAAAAATATGCAATTCCGGATAAAGCCGATAAAAAGATATGGCCCCTTCATAAAGGAAACATACACAAAGGTCCCACCTTCAGGTAAAGGAAATAAAAAAGATGAAAAGCCAGGGAATATCGGAGCAGAAATTCATACAGATGACGGGCAAATCCCGGGAACAGATAGGTAGGAAGTCAAAGCTATCCGCTACTGATCCGGTAATGAAATGAAAAAGCATGAACCTCCGTTCTCCGAAGGAAATAAATAGTAGTCTCAGAATCAAATTCTATTTCTCAGAGGAGATCAGGCAATAACCAAAAACAATTCTCTGTTTTCCGGAAAAGATCAAACAATAAGTAAAGATGGATCTGCATTCCCCGAAGGGAACCCAACTAAACACTCATTCCATCCTCCTTCGCGAAAACAGAGCGTGAACAAAAGAAAACAGCCTGTGTTCTGATAGTCAGAAATAGATACAACCATGAGAACATTCCTCTACTCCGTTCTTGTTATTCTAAGTCTATTGGGTACCAGCTGTTCGGACAATGAGCCGGGGAATTCATCGGATATCGACCTGTCTGTACACCAGAACGTATATCTGAAGCTGAGTACGGAGATACAGACACGACTCGATGCCGAGCCCTCACAGGTTGGTACATCGGCACCTCTCTATTCGGCTATTCTTTATTTCCTGGACGATGCCGATGATCCGCTCTGCTGGCAGGTGAAAAAAGTAGGAACAGACGGAGACATCAGTACGGAACAATTTCTCGAAGGGGCCATTCTGGGAGGTATACCCGTGCAGGTAACACAGGTATATGTAGTAGGCAACTATAACTCTTCCGATGCGCAAGGCAAGGATGCTCCGTTTCCGCTCACATCCGGAGTTACCCTGTCACAAATAAAAGCAACTGCATTAGACATCAACCAGGTGGCCTACTGGCAACTGGCAGACGGAACAAGTACAGCCTCGGAAGAAGAGGAGAACATAAAAACAAAGATCAGTATCCTGGACGGTATGGCTCCTTTACAGGAATACGGCAGCAATCCGCAAGGATGGAAAGGAGGAGAAGGTCCGGCCTACGGAGACATGTACGCGGAGGTAAGCCTGTCTCCCCTGATTGCCAGACTGGAATTCTATTCCTTCTCTGTTTTTCTACAGTCCGATGAATATACCATGGATGGGATCTACATAAATTATTTCTATCCGAAGCTTCCGTTAAGTCTCGATCCGGAAGGGTATACTGTAACAAATAATGGCAACGATCCGGAGAGGTATGATGTAAACAGTTCGTTGTTTACCTATACCAACTACAGAGCCATGTACAATCCCATCCGTGAAACGGTAAACAACCCCGATGAAGAAGATATCGGTTTCGAAGCAGGTTTCGCAGAAGAAAGATTCACCTTTCATGTCTTTGGCGGATCTCCGAGCCCGCAAGTAGTGTTCCGGTTCACAGACATAACGTTCAGAGACGGTACCACAGCCGACGAGAGGTATGCCACCATCACCCGGTTTCTCGATCAGGATAACAATGAGATCACTACATTCGAAAGAAATACAATCTATTCTTTCCGGAACATAGATATCCGTGTATTTACAGAAACACCGGATCCCGGACCGCAGATTGAACTGACGGTACATGTGGAGATACGCAACTGGATAAATGTAGTGATCACGCCTCCGATGAACAACTAACGGGTATAGACAAGGCAAAACAGGTAACCGGCATGCTGACATTATACAAAAATCCGACTATTTGACCAGTTTTGGTAACCAAACCGAATTGGTTACCAATTCACGTTGGAATGGTTACTAATTGACCAGAATATATATACGGTCCTATTCCCGGAAATCTGCTTGTCAGATTTAGATAAGACATATCTTATACGGAAGATCCGAAAGAGTCCAACAACAAGTCCCC
>JAJBTC010000165.1 GCA_020861095.1 Bacteroides sp. | reverse complement strand
ATACAGTAATATCAATCGTAAATCGTAAATCGTCCAATCGTAAATCCCTTTGTTGTCTTTATGTTTTCTGAATTTATTTCTCTATTTTTGTACCGATAAATGATAACCTACCACTAATAAAGACATCTTATGAAAGAAAAGATCCTCGTGACCGGCGGAACCGGATATATCGGTTCGCATACGGTTGTTGAATTGCAAAACAGTGGCTATGAAGTAGTGATCATAGACAACCTCTCCAATTCGAATGCCGATGTTGTAGATAACATAGAGAAAGTATCAGGGGTCCGGCCGATCTTCGAAAAACTGGATTGTCTGGATATGGAAGGGCTGGAAAACTTGTTCCGGAAACATACGGATATCAAAGCCATTATTCATTTCGCAGCCAGTAAGGCGGTAGGTGAGTCTGTAGAAAAACCGCTGTTGTACTATCGCAACAACCTGGTTTCTCTGATCAACCTGCTGGAACTGATGCCAAAATATGGAGTGAAAGGGATGGTTTTCTCCTCCTCCTGTACGGTATATGGCCAGCCCGACGAACTCCCGGTAACGGAAAATGCTCCGGTGAAGAAAGCGGAGTCTCCTTATGGCAACACCAAACAGATCAACGAAGAGATCATTCGCGATACAGTAGCTTCCGGAGCTCCCATACAAGCGATCCTGCTGCGATACTTCAACCCGATCGGCGCTCATCCGTCTACCCTGCTGGGAGAGCTGCCCAACGGTGTACCACAAAACCTGATCCCATATCTTACACAGACGGCTATCGGCATTCGTGAAAAACTGAGTGTATTCGGAGATGACTACGATACACCGGACGGATCGTGTATCCGCGACTTTATCAATGTCGTAGATCTGGCCAAAGCGCATGTGATCGCCATCGAACGGATCTTGTGGGATAAACAAAAAGAGCCCGTTGAGGTGTTTAATATAGGTACCGGCAAAGGGCTGTCTGTACTGGAACTTATCCACGCGTTTGAAAGTGCCACGGGGGTGAAACTGAACTACCAGATCGTAGGCAGGCGCGCGGGTGACATCGAAAAAGTATGGGCCGATCCGGAATATGCCAACAACGAACTGGGCTGGAAAGCCGG
This sequence comes from Bacteroides sp., assembly GCA_020861095.1. GTDB lineage: Bacteria > Bacteroidota > Bacteroidia > Bacteroidales > Bacteroidaceae > Bacteroides. The sequence continues at coordinate 8,348 of JAJBTC010000165.1, read as the reverse complement.
ATCTACCCTGGAAGATACGCTGAAATCTGCGTGGAACTGGCAGCTCAAACTGTGTGAAAGAGGCATTCAATAGTAATTAACATTTATTAATAAGAAACGACTGAACAAATGTTTTTTGACATTTGTTTATATCTTGCAAATCAGCCTGAACTGTTTATGCGTATGTGAATATTCGTAAAGTAGTACGTATACCTCCCCGGCATAGACAGGTAAGATTGCATAGTAGTTTTGTCGTGTTTTATTTTGTGTTTGTGTTGTAGCGGTACTTCGACGCGAGTCGAGGTACCGTTTTTTTATACTTTGCGGAAAGGTCCGGGATCGGAATACGGAAAAGAAATAAGATCCGCGATTTTATATATATTCCATACAGAGAAAATATATGATCCTCTCCTTTCAAAATATCTTGCTACCTATCCTGTCTTTCGTTGGTTTGAAAAGAATAAAATTCCGGTGGAATGAACTTTCTTTGTCCTGTTTTGTTATAATGGTGTGTTTTTCATAGTATTAGATATAAGATTAATTAAAGGGATCGTACCCGCTTGTGACAAGTAAGTACATCAAAGACAGAAGCGTCTGTTTTTTTGATAAATGTGTAAAAGCACCGGTTCGGCTGAACCGGTGCTTTTTTAATTGTGCATTTTATGTTTTATAACAAATAATTTTGTATGTTTGTAAAGTTAAAACAGAATGTACCTGCAATGAACGTCAGCAAAGTCTTTCAGTTTCTTCGTGATATTCAAACTCATAATAATCGCGACTGGTTTCATGCTCATAAAGACGAATATAAAGCCGCCTGTCTGGAGTTTGAGAACTTACTCACTGAGATCATCACCGGTATCTCCTTGTTCGATGAATCTGTCCGCGGTATCGAAGCCCGTGACTGTACGTACCGTATCCACAGAGATCTGCGATTTTCACAGGATAAGACACCCTATAAGACCCATTTTGGCGGGTATATCAACGCGAAAGGAAAAAAATCCAATCACTGCGGGTATTATGTACATATCGAACCCGGCAATTGTATGCTGGCCGGAGGCAGCCTGTGCCTGCCTCCTCATATTCTGAAAGCCGTGCGGCAATCTATTTATGACAATATTGATGAGTACATTTCTATCGTTGAAGATCCGGCGTTCAAGAAATTCTTTCCGACAGTAGGAGAGGACCCGATCAAAACAGCTCCGAAAGGTTTTCCTAAGGATTTTCCTTATATCGACTACCTCAAATACAGACAATTCGTTTGTGATTGCCGCGTCTCTGACGACTTCTTCTCCGCAGACAATGCTCCGGAGCAGATCGGGGAAATCTTCCGGCAGTTGAAACGGTTTGCCGACTTCCTGAACTATACGATTGATGACTACGAATAAAATACATAACTTAAAATAACAAATTTATGGTAGTAGATACATTAGAACATCTGGGGAATTACGCCTCACTGAACCCGTTGTTTCAGGAAGCCATTGATTTTTTGACATCGACCGATCTGAGTACGCTGGAAATCGGAAAGATTGAACTCAAAGCCAGAGATCTGGTAGTGAATGTTTCTCAGACTTCGCCAAAAACGAAAGAACAGGCTAAGCTCGAAACCCATAACGAATTTATTGATATACAGATCCCTCTCTCCGGAGAGGAGATAATGGGTTATACCGTCGGAAAAGATTGTCTGCCGGTGGATGCTCCTTACAATCCGGAAAAAGATATTACCTTCTTTGAAGGGCCCGCACAGGATTATATCACTGTGAAGCCGGGTATGTTTGCCATCTTCTTCCCCCAGGATGGACATGCGCCGGGTATTACTCCCACAGGAGTAAAGAAAATTGTGGTTAAAGTAAAAGCATAAAGAAAATAAACCTGCATACATGGGAAAAACTCTGAAACTTATCCAGAATGATCCGTTGCTGAAACCATTTGAAACTGCGATCAACGGTCGTCATCAGCACGTACTTGACAAAGAAGCAGAACTCACCGGGGGAGGTAAAGCCACATTAAGTGATTTCGCATCGGGCTATCTTTATTTCGGGATGCACCGCACGGAGACCGGATGGACTTTCCGTGAATGGGCACCTCACGCTACGGAAATCTACCTGATCGGTACATTTAATAACTGGGAGGTAAAAAAAGAATATGCGCTGACACGCCTGGAAGATGGAAAGTGGGAAATTGACCTTTCGCCGACAGCCATCCATCACGGAGATCTGTACAAACTGATCGTCAGATGGGAAGGGGGAGAGGGCGAACGTGTTCCCGCGTGGGCTACACGTGTGGTCCAGGATGGGCATACCAAGATATTCTCCGCGCAGGTATGGAGCCCGGACAAGCCTTATGTATTTAAGAAGAAGAACTACAAGCCTCATACCGATCCGTTGCTTATCTACGAATGTCACATAGGTATGGCTCAACAAGAGGAAAAGGTAGGTACCTATGCGGAGTTCCGGGAAAAAATACTGCCTCGTATCGCGAAAGCCGGCTATAACTGCATACAGATCATGGCTATTCAGGAGCATCCCTATTACGGAAGCTTTGGCTATCACGTATCCAGTTTCTTCGCGGCATCCTCACGTTTCGGAACGCCGGAAGAGTTGAAGGAACTGATCGATACCGCTCATGAAATGGGAATTACTGTCATCATGGACATTGTACACTCTCACGCGGTGAAGAACGAGGTAGAAGGACTGGGCAATTTTGCCGGAGATCCCGATCAGTATTTCTATCCCGGTGCCCGGCGGGAGCATCCGGCATGGGACTCTCTGTGTTTCGACTATGGAAAGAATGAGGTAATCCATTTCCTGCTCTCCAACTGCAAATACTGGTTGGAAGAGTATAAATTCGATGGTTTCCGGTTCGATGGGGTTACCTCTATGCTCTATTACAGTCACGGACTGGGAGAGGCTTTCCTGTCTTATGACGATTATTACAACGGACATCAGGACGACAATGCGATCTGTTACCTGACGATGGCCAATGAGGTTATTCATCAGGTGAATCCGCACGCTATAACCATTGCCGAAGAGGTATCGGGTATGCCCGGACTGGCAGCTCCTGTGAAGGAGGGAGGATATGGCTTTGACTATCGGATGGCAATGAATATTCCTGACTACTGGATCAAGATCATCAAGGAGAAGATCGATGAAGACTGGAAACCTTCCAGCATTTTGTGGGAAGTGACTAATCGCAGAAAAGAGGAGAAAACCATCTCTTACGCAGAAAGTCACGATCAGGCCCTGGTTGGAGACAAAACGATCATTTTCCGTCTGATAGATGCCGATATGTATTGGCACATGCAGAAGGGGGATGAGAACTATATTGTACACCGGGGAATTGCGCTGCACAAGATGATCCGTCTGGTAACAGCCTCAACGATCAACGGAGGGTATCTGAATTACATGGGCAATGAGTTCGGCCATCCGGAATGGATCGATTTTCCCCGGGAAGGAAATGGCTGGTCACATAAATATGCGCGTCGTCAATGGGATCTGTTCGACAATCAGAACCTTACCTTCCACTACCTGGGAGACTTTGATGCTGCCATGCTGCGTGTAATCAAGAGTGAGAAAGATTTCCAGGCTACTCCGGTACAGGAGATCTGGCACAACGACGGAGATCAGGTCATGGCCTACGAAAGAGGGGATCTGTTCTTTGTCTTCAACTTCAATCCGGTCCGGTCATTTACCGACTACGGATTCCTGGTGCCTCCGGGCACATACGAAGCCATCCTGAATACAGACAATGTATTGTATGGTGGAAATGGGCTTACAGATGATACCGTGAAGCATTTCACGATTCCCGATCCTCTGTATGCAAAGGAAAAGAAGGAATGGCTCAAACTATACATTCCCGCACGTACGGCTGTAGTACTCCGTAAAACCGAGTAGTACACACGATACAAACCCATACAGGGAAAGTCTGGAGTGTTCTCTCCATGAAAATTCACCCTTGTTACAGCCTGTTGTAGCAAGGGTGATTTTGTTGGATCAGGACTTTTCAGATGCAACTGTTGCGTATGGGACTTGTGTCAGGAGAGATGCTGCTGTGGGCTTGTATCATCCGAAGAGATGTTGTTGTGTGTGAGCTGCGCTGCGGAAACATATCCTCCTTTGTTGGACAAATATTCCGGAGAGGCATGGCGCGCATTAGTCTCAGGAAAAAACAGGTTAAGATGTGTAAAATTATCCCATTGACACTCATTCTCCTCTAAAAACCCGGAGGGTTTAATATGCATAACCCCCAGTGAAGCGCAGTAAGGGCCTTGCCCGTAACGAAGCGACTGGGGTGTCAGGGTATACACATCTCTTCAACCCCGAAGTGGGTTGAATATGGAAATACGCCTTTCCGCACAGTATGGAGGGGATTCTACTTCGTTTTATACTTTAGAAAATCATTCAACCCACTTTGGGGTTGAAAACACAGGACGGATCCATACCCCCAGTCGCTCCGCTATGCTACGCTTCACTGGGGGTTATGCACAGTAAAGCCCTCCGGGCTTTCAGAGAGAGTTATGCACATGAAAGCCCTTTGGGCTTTCAGCATGGACAAGTGTCAATTGGATTGCTTCTACAAAAGTACAGTTTAAATTCCTCCGAGTGAGAAAACAGATATCAATCTATGATATATAATGGATTATATCATATGCTGATTTTTTCCCACACAGGAGTGTACGCTATGCGTCTATAGATATATATGCAGCCATTGGAATAGTTGCATTTATCGTCAATTGTCCCACGTTCCTTAGCGTTAATTATCAAAGAATGAGTCATGACTGAAGGGAGTGATCGTAAACAGTGAAGCATTGTTTCTACAGATTTATTTTCAGGATCTTCCCTCCATACCTTCCGATCGTTGTCTCCATCGGCTTATAAGGCAACAGAGAGATATTCTCTTTCTTTCCGGAAAGCAGATCCACTGCTTCTACCGTTTCCTGTTGAGGGATCTTCATCAGATCAAATGCGTGAGAAGGGAGATTCACTGCTATTTCTACAGGTTGCAGGTCAAAATTCACCAGAACGATCAGCAGTTCAGATTCATATTTACGCAGAAAAGCATACTGCTTGTGAGAGTTGAATTTCCAGTTCTCATAATTTACATACATCAGATCAAAAAACAATCCTTTGGCAATGGCTTTTTCTTCCAGGCACAGTGTCAGTATCTTACGATACGTCTGTTGCAGTTGCTTCTCTTCTTCCGAGAGCAGTTTTCCGTCAAATGTGCCTTCGTTGCGCCAGCGACGGATCGAATCTACACTCCAATAGTCAAATATCGTTGTACGCCCGTCCAGTCCGCTGAATCCTTCACTGTCCATACCCAGCTCTCCAAACTCCTGACCAAAATAAATCATCATCGGATTGGTATTCATGCAGGTGGATACAATCAGTGCCGGCAGTGCCTTACGCGCGTTTCCAGCAAAGAAATGGGAAGCGATACGCTGCTCATCGTGATTTTCCAGGAAGTTAAGCATCTTGTCCTGTATACTGTCCAGATTTTGCCAGCATGGGGTAATGGTAGCTGCGGAATCATATCCGCAGGTAATGTTGCGCAACGTATCGTAAAGCCCTACCTTATCGTACAGATAGTCAAATTTTCCACGGAAGAGATAATTACGATACTCGTCCGGATTATATATCTCCGCAATAAAGATAAGTTCCGGATAGTCGTCCTTCACACGAGGGATCACCCACTCCCAGAACTCCACAGGTACCAGTTCGGCCATGTCACAACGGAATCCGTCTACCCCTTTGGAAGCCCAGAATTGCAGGATCTCCAGCATCTTCATCCAGGTATCCGGATTGGGAGAGAAGCAGCAATTGCGGCCATTCATATAATCTACACCGTAGTTCAGCTTCACTGTTTCGTACCAGTCTGTGACGTTCGGATAGGCATCAAAGCGATCGTTGCCGGTGGCCTTGGCAGGATATTCCCGGTAAGGCACTACTTCTCCGGCCTTCATATCAAATTGTCCGTGCAGCTCCGTATGGGGTATGTAGTAGAAATTATTGTATGGACTGAACGCGTAATCCGGATTGTCGTGCCCGCCCAGGGGAGCCACTCCATCCGGAAGCTGGTCCGAATGGTACTGGCGCGATACATGATTGGGAACAAAATCAATGATCACCTTCATCCCGTTGTTATGGGTACGTTTTACCAGCTTTTCAAACTCCTGCATGCGATCGGGTACACTGACTGCCAGGTTCGGATCAATGTCGTAATAATCTTTGATAGCATAGGGAGATCCAGCTTTTCCTTTCACAATCGCAGGATGGTCTTTTCGGATACCATACGCTGTATAGTCGGTCTGGGTAGCATGTTCAATCACACCTGTATACCAGATATGAGTAGTTCCCAGTTTCCGTATCTCCTGAAGTGCTTTGTTGGTAATGTCATTCATCTTTCCGCAACCGTTCTCGGTAATGTCGCCATTGTAGGTACATGCCGGAGTAGAATTACCAAACAGGCGGGTGAAGATCTGATAAATAATGAATTTATTGTTTTCCATAATAGAAGTATAATCTGCAATGAATATTTTATAAGGTCACGGTTCTCTGTTCCCGGAAGCTACGGAAAGCAACTTCAATGATACGAATGCCGTTGATCACGCTGCGCGCGTCTGTCAGCAAGGGCTTTCCCTGTCTGAGATGTTCGAATATATTTTCATAAAAACCTCCATAGTTCCCGGGAATTCCCGGATAAGACCTACGGAGCTCTTCTCCTTCCGGGGTCACCTTGTGGAGTATGCCCCATTCGTCTTCGGTTTCTTCTCCCCAGTGCGGCTGATCCGGTGTCTGTCCCTCCAGCAAAGCGGTCTCCTGTTTGTCTACGCCATGTTTCACATACGATCCTTCGGTCCCGTGAAGCACAAAACGGGGTTCCGGTTCACACATGAGGTAACTGGCTTTTAATGTGATTTTTACCTCTGGGTCCTGAGCGGGCTTGTTCAGACGAATGATGAAATAATCATCAACCATACCCCCTGTTCGCATGGTGGCTATGTCGGCGTACACACTCTCCGGCATTCCAAACAGTACAAGAGCCTGATCGATCAGGTGGGAGCCCAGATTGTAGGTCAGCCCTCCTCCCAGTTCCCCGGTTTCCTTCCAGGTACCGGGTTTGATGAAATTGCGATAGCGTGCGAAAGTAGATTCAAATTCTACCAGGCGTCCCAACTCTTTTCTTTCAAGAAGCTGTTGAATGGTAAGGAAATCCGCATCCCACCGACGGTTCTGATAAACACTCAGCATACGTCCTTTTTTCTCTGCCAGCGCGATCAGTTCTTCTCCCTGCCGGGTAGTAGAGGTAAATGGTTTTTCCACCACCACATGTTTTCCTGCTTCCAATGCCAGACGGGTATAATCGTAGTGGGTATGGTCGGGAGTGTTCACTACGATCAGTTCGATCTCCGGATCTTCCAGCAAGGCATCAAAACCGCGTACGATCCGTGCCTGGGGATAACGCTCCTTAGACAACTCTTTGCTCCGTTCTACGATGCTGTGAAGCCGGAAATGAGGATTTGTATCCAGAAAAGGGGCATGGAACACCTGTCCCGACATACCATACGCCGCAAGTGCTGTTTGTATCACTTCCATATACTTTTATTTTCTTCCAGTAACTGTGTCAATATCTCTGTTGCCGTTTTGTATCCCTGTTCAAATATCTCCTCTGCTTTTTCCAGCTCGGTATTGCTATATCCTTCCAGGTTGTAAGGCTCGATCAGCAGGTCACATTTCTCCTTTTCGTAAAAAGTATTGGCACGAAACATGAAATGATAGGATCGCATGGCTATACTGACAATATTCATTTTATATTTTTCGGCCATAAGCGGACTGACATTTATCCCTATGACCCTTTCACATTCGGAACGGATGATAGACGCCGGAAGGTTGCAGAATACCCCTCCGTCTACGTAGTGCGTATCCCCGATCTGTACGGGAGAGAACAACACCGGTATACAACACGAGGCGGCTACCCGCTCTGCGATGCTGCCACTGCGAAACTGTACACTTTGCCCATGGTCCAGGTCGGTGGCCACAATGATAAATGGTATCTGCAAATCCTCTATATTCCTGGCCCGGAGCTTACTCTTGAGAAAATCGATAAACTCGCACATGTCAAACAGACCCACTTTGGGTAGTACAAATTTGGTCAGATTCTGGAATTTATGTCCGGCAAAATGTCCGACCACTTCATAAGGTTCATTTCCATCCGCGTACAATGCGCCAGCCAGTGCTCCGGCACTTACACCGGAGATGATGTCTGGCTTAATATCATGTTCCAGAAGAGCCTGCATTACGCCCAGATGAGCAAACCCTTTGATAAATCCACCACTTAACGCATAACCGATCTCATAGGGTTTACCTATACGG
>JAJBTC010000055.1 GCA_020861095.1 Bacteroides sp. | reverse complement strand
CTTTTTGATAATATACAGGTGAAAAGATGAAAAGTTATTCTTTAAAGAGTATGTTTTTAGATGCAGAGATGTGAATAAACCATCGATGAATGCACAGATAATCAATCGGAAAGTAAAAGGCAAACCCAACCATTTTACTGTAGATACATATACACAAATAATGATTTTTATACAAGAAGAACAAATATAGATAGAGAAAATCCCACCTCCCCTGAACAATTTAAATGGTTCTTTACGGAGCATAACACGCTTTCCTATGGACTACTATCCATAAAAAAGAGCAATGCTTACACATTGCTCTTCTCCTGTAAGCTACCCACTGGTATACTTACTAAATGTGAGTCGATTTCTTATATAATCAGGTTTAGACAAAGTCTTTTAAATCGTCCTGTAATTTCTGACGGGTAAAAAAGATACGGCTTTTGATCGTTCCCAACGGTAATTGCAGTTTTTCCGCAATCTCCCGGTATTTAAAACCAGCAACGTGCATCAAAAAAGGCACCCTATACTCTTTAGACAGGGAATTTACGATCCGGCGCATCTCTTTCAGATCATAAGCACTCTCCGTAGAATCAAAACCGGAATCCTGAGAAAGGTTCAGGTGATAAAGGTTCTCCGTCTGGTCTACAAAAGTCTGATCACGCAATATCTTACGATACTTATTAATAAAGATATTACGCATGATCGTAAACATCCACCCTTTGAAATTGGTATCGGGCAGGTATTTTTCTTCGTTATCCAGCGCTTTAAGAGAAGCTTCCTGTAGCAAGTCGTGCGCCTCCTCCCTATCGGAGGTGAGTTTGTAAGCAAACCGGAACAGGTCTTCCTGCATTCCGATCAGATCATTTCTGAAAGTCACGCTATTCATAATGCCGTTTTTTAAATAGATAATGTTAGATTTTAATACTCTGTCGCAAATGTATGGGCTTTTTACCCGCCATACCCTATGAAAACTGTTTAAAAATAGGGTAAATTCTATCAAAAAACAAATTTCAGTTCCTCTTTATCAGTTTCTACCCCTACCTCCTGTGAACATTTTTAGTTTTAACTTTTCATGTTTTCCTGATTTGTAGAATAGACAAAAACATGTACCTTTGATAGAATAATATATCATCCATGATGACTTAAGTCCAAGACAGGGAATCAAGGATACAGCCTATCAATCGGAAGATTCTACGGAGGAAGAGTGGACAATACAAGTAGAGCCGGAGCACTACCAAATTCCTGTTACACATGACAAATAAAGGATCTGTCCCGGTTCCTGAGGAAGGTCAAAAGGAGAGGATACCGTTTTGGAAAAGGAAAAGGAAGGAATCAAAAAATAAAAAGGATATGTACTTAAAATAAGTATCGCAAAGAAAAAACAAATACAGGGAAAAGCTTGTTTGTAAGCTAATTCATAAAATCCGGAAAACATGAAAACAATCCATCTTACATGCTGCTTATGTATGGCGCTACTTGCAGTTGGTTGCGCCACCTCTTCACAAAGCAATTCAAGAACCACACAGGAGATACAAGAAAAAATCGGATCCGGCGACTATCGGATAGATGTGAATATGGCTTCTCCCCGCCGTACACGCAACATTCCTCTGACTTCTTCCTACTGGGTAGAGATACGTAATGATTCGGTGTTCTCCAATCTACCTTATTACGGCAGAGCCTATGCAGTTCCCTACGGCGGAGGTCAAGGGCTGCAATTCAATGCTCCCGTAGAAGGATATGAGGTCAGCCATACCGGTAAAGGAAATACACGTGTGAGTTTTCGGGCGAAGACACCGGAAGATACGTATCAGTATTCCATGACGATCTATACCAATGGGAAGGCCAACATACAAGTATTGATGCAACAACGTGAATCCATTGGTTTCTCCGGAGAACTCCGTACATGGAACTGACCCCTGACAGAGATCCGGCGTGCAGGAGTACACCGGATCTTTTATAGATAACTAAAAGTAGTTTGTTTCACAAATCCACAGATAGGAAAAGAAAATATATCCTGACCGGGGCAAACTATACTTCACCTTTCAGGATCGGCAATCCGATCTGATACTTCACAGCAACAATACGTACCAGAAAAACAGAAGCTCCTCCGGCCAGTTGTGTGATAATAGGGTCGAAATTCAGCCAATGGCATACAAAATAGACCCATCCACCGATCACACAGGCCATAGCATAGATCTCTTTCCGAAAAACCAGAGGAAGCTCATTGATAAGTACATCACGCATCACTCCGCCCGCGGCTCCGGTGATACATCCCATCACAATAGCTACCCAGAAGGGAAAATCCAACGCCAGGGTCTTGGTGATACCTATCATGGTAAAAAGTGCCAGACCAATGGCATCAAATATAAAAAATGTATTATTGAGATGAATCAGGGTTTTACTGAAAAGGATCACCCAGATAAGTGCCAGACCGGAACAGATCACATAACTGGGATCTGTCATCCAGAAAGGAGTGACTCCCAACAGTAAATCACGGATAGTACCTCCACCAATAGCAGTGGTAAGTCCGATTACATACGCGCCGAACCAGTCAAACTGTTTGGCTGATGCCAACCGGATACCACTAATGGCAAAAGCAAAAGTTCCGGTAAATTCTATGATCTGTACAAATGAGGGCATAGGCTAATTTTTCGCTGCAAAGAAACAAAAAATTCCACAATTAAATGTACATTTGTTTCATTAAACTCGTTCAGATACAAAAATGAAAATAACAATTGTTGCAGGAGCCCGTCCCAACTTCATGAAGATCGCTCCTATCATACGTACCATAGAGAAAGCACATGCACAAGGTAAACGGATCTCTTATCGTCTGGTGTACACAAGTCCGGAAAATGACGAAAGCCTGGATCCATCTTTGTTTGCAGACCTGCAGATCCAGGCACCGGATGTGTATCTGGGAGTCGAAAGCCGCAACCCGACCCAATTGGCCGCCGGTATCATGCTGGCTTTTGACAATGAACTGACAAACAACCCGGCACATGTGGTATTGGTGGTAGACGATCTGACCGCTACCATGAGTTGTGCGATAACAGCTAAAAAACATCACATCCAGGTAGCTCATCTGGTGGCCGGAACCCGCTCATTCGATATGCAGATGCCCAAAGAAGCCAACAGAATGATCATCGAAGGCCTGTCCGACTATCTCTTCATCGCAGGAATGGTAGCCAACCGTAATCTCAATCAGACCGGTACAGAGAATGAGAACATCTACAATGTAGGCAATATACTGATCGACTCGATCCGGTACAACCGCAACCGCCTGTTATGCCCGATCTGGTTCTCTGTCCTGGGATTAAAAGAGAAAAAATACATCTTGTTGACATTGAACCGGCGGCAACTGCTCAGTAACAAGCCCAATTTTCGTAACCTGCTGACAGAGTTAGTGAAAAAAGCAGGAGATATACCTATCGTTGCCCCACTGCATCCTTATATGCGGGATGCGGTGAAAGAACTTCATCTCTCCGCACCGCATCTGCACGTGTTGCCCTCTCAGAGTTATCTCTATTTCGGGTATCTGATGAATCATGCACAGGTGATCGTTGCCGATTCGGGAAATGTGGCCGAAGAAGCCACCTTCCTGGGTATTCCGTGCCTGACCCTTAACACATATGCCGAACATCCGGAGACCTGGCGTATAGGTACCAATGTGCTGGTAGGGGAAGATCCTCAATTACTGGGAGAGAATCTGGAAAAAGCACTGCGTGGAGAATGGAAACAGGGACAACTCCCTGACCGCTGGGATGGACATACGGCCGAACGCATTGTACAGATATTATTGAATCAATCGTAAAAACAGAAAATATAATGAATAGATTTCCAGAGAACGACAAGTAAGGATGATAGCGGCTATCTTCCTTACTTTATGCATATTTTCTGTTTGAATCTCAAAGACTCCTAAATCCCTGTAACCTCTTAAATAATACTGTTTTTTGTTAGGTTAATTTAGCAAACCAACTGCATCTTATTTCTTAACTTTGCAGCAAGATCCTATACTTGTATGCAACAACGCATCTACCAGATATTTTTATTCACATGGTTTCTCCTTCCCGCTCTTGCTGCCTGGGCACAGATCAAAGGAGTCATTACTGACTCTCTCACTCAGGAGCCGCTGATGTATATATCCGTATATTATGAAGGGAAAGGCGTAGGAACTATTTCCAATGTCAACGGGGAATATCAACTTGAAACACGACGTGGCTGGAACGAAGTCACCTTTTCGGCCATCGGATATGTGACCAAAGTGGTACAGATCGAGCCCGGAACCCGGGAATTGAATGTGCAACTGCAGACAGATGATATTTTATTGGATGAAGTAGTGGTGAAACCGCAAAGAGAGAGATATTCCCGCAGAAACAATCCGGCAGTAGATTTTATGAGGCAGGTAATTGCCCATAAAAAGGAACAAAAACTGGAAGAGAATGACTTCTACCAGTACTACAAGTATCAGAAAATGAAGATGTCTATCAATGACATTACGGAAGAAAGTCTGCAAAAAGGAATATATAAGAGATTCTCTTTCCTCCGGGACCAGGTGGAGGTATCTCCGGTAACCCATAAAATGATCCTTCCCCTTTCCGTACAGGAAACGGTTTCCAAAACCATCTATCGTAAAGATCCAAAAAGTCAGAAAACCATTATCGAAGGGATGAATGCCAACGGCATCGAGGAATTCTTCTCTACCGGCGACGCGTTAGGAACGGTATTGAACGATGTCTTTGCCGATGTGAATATATATGACGATGACATCCGTCTGCTGCAACGCAGATTTGTGAGTCCGATCAGCAACCATGCGATCTCTTTTTATCGTTTCTACCTGATGGATACCATCATGGTAGACCGCCACGAATGTGTACATCTGACTTTCGTACCGGAAAACTCACAGGATTTCGGGTTCACGGGGCATTTGTATGTATTGAACGACTCTTCCTATGCCGTGAAGAAGTGTACCATGAACCTGCCCAAAAAGACAGGTGTGAACTTTGTCGAGAATCTGGATATCGTACAGCTATACGAACAACTGCCGGATGGTAACTGGGTACTCACGGATGATGATATGACAGTGGATCTGTTGCTGGTGTGAGCCATCCAGGGCATGCAGATACAACGTACCACCAAATATACGGACTACTCCTTCGAACCGATCGAAGCGCGGCTTTTCCGCCTGCGGGGAGATGTAGTCAAAGACGCGGATATGATGAACCGGAGCGAAGAATACTGGGCCAGTATGCGGCAGGTACCTCTGACCCGCACAGAAAGTAGTATGGACCTATTCATGAATCGAATCGAACGCGTTCCAGGATTCCGTTTTGTGATCTTTGGTGCCAAAGCATTGATCGAGAACTATGTGGAGACCGGTACCCGGGAAAAGCCAAGCAAATTCGACTTTGGTCCGATCAATACGACCGTAACAGGAAATTATGTAGATGGTACCCGTGTGCGACTGAGTGGTATGACTACCGCCAAACTGAATCCTCACTGGTTTGCCAGCGGATACGGAGCGTACGGTTTCCGAGATAAAAAATGGAAATACGAAGGAACACTCACCTACTCTTTCCATAAGACTGAATTCTTCCCCTGGGAATTTCCCAGACATCATATCTCTGCTACGTATCGCTACGATGTGATGTCGCCCATGGATAAATTCTTAGATACAGATAAAGACAATGTGTTTGTCTCTTTCAAAGTGACCACCGTGGACCAGATGTCTTACATCCGTGAGCAATCTCTCAACTATGAGCTGGAACTGATGTCGGGCTTCTCGGTATCGGCACTCGCGCGCCGACGCAACGACGAACCTACCGGAAATTTGTTCTACCTGCGCAACGATGCCGAACACACCCCGATACATGACATCACAACAACTGAAATGGGAGTGACTTTCCGGTATGCACCGGGGGAGACTTTTATCAATACCAAGCAACGCCGCAGACCGGTTTCTCTGGATGCGCCGGTATTCACTCTTTCTCATACAGCCGGATTCAATGGTCTACTGGGTGGACAGTATAACTTCAATCTCACCGAAGCAAGTATCTGGAAACGTTTCTGGCTCTCTTCATGGGGAAAGGTAGATATGACTCTCCGGGGAGGAATACAATGGAATACAGTTCCTTTTCCCTTATTGATCATGCCTGCGGCAAATCTATCCTACATCACACAAAAGGAGACGTTCAACCTGATCAACAACATGGAATTCCTGAATGACAGGTATGCTTCTCTGGCTATGACTTACGATATGAACGGAAAACTCTTCAACCGCCTGCCACTGATAAAGAATCTCAAATGGCGGGAAACCTTCCGGTTCCGGGCCTTATACGGCAACCTTACGGATAAGAACAATCCGTTTAAAAGTACAAATAACAATTTGTTTCTTTTCCCTATGCGCAACGGAGAGTTCACAAGCTTTGTAATGGACCCTAAAGTCCCTTATATGGAAGCAAGTGTAGGGATTTATAATATATTCAAACTTCTGCATATCGAATATGTCAGAAGGCTGACCTATCTGGACAATCCCGGAATCAATAAACACGGGGTGCGCTTCATGATACAAATGATCTTTTAAATACAGTAGAGAACCTATTAAAACCTATATAACTAAAGATGAAACCATTAGCAGAAAGATTACGTCCCAAGACCCTCGACGAATACATTGGCCAGAAACATCTGGTGGGCGAGGGAGCCATCCTACGAAAGATGATCGACGCAGGACGTATCTCATCATTCATACTCTGGGGACCTCCGGGAGTGGGAAAAACCACCCTGGCCCAGATCATTGCCAACAAACTGGAAACTCCTTTTTATACCTTGAGCGCTGTTACCTCAGGTGTGAAAGATGTACGGGAAGTGATCGAACGTTCAAAAAGCAATCGCTTCTTTTCTCAAGCCAGTCCGATCCTGTTTATCGATGAAATCCACCGTTTCAGTAAATCCCAGCAGGATTCTCTGTTAGGCGCCGTGGAGCAGGGAACAGTGACACTGATCGGAGCCACTACGGAAAATCCCTCTTTTGAAGTGATCCGTCCGCTCCTCTCCCGTTGTCAACTCTATGTATTGAAATCGCTGGAAAAGGACGATCTTCTGGAATTGCTACATCGTGCCATAGAAACCGATGTGGTACTCAAAGAAAGAGACATTGAGGTAAAAGAGACGGATGCCATATTGCGTTTCTCCGGAGGAGATGCCCGTAAATTGCTGAATATCCTGGAGGTCGTCGTCGAGTCCGACACGGAACCGAAAGTGGTCATTACGGATGAGATAGTAACCGAATGGTTGCAACAAAATCCATTGGCCTATGACAAAGGCGGAGAGATGCACTACGATATTATCTCCGCTTTCATCAAATCTATCCGGGGCAGCGATCCGGATGGTGCTATCTACTGGTTGGCCCGGATGGTGGAAGGTGGAGAAGATCCTTCCTTCATCGCACGCAGGTTGGTTATTTCAGCAGCCGAAGACATTGGTCTGGCCAATCCCAATGCCTTGTTGCTGGCCAATGCCTGTTTCGATACGTTGATGAAGATCGGTTGGCCCGAAGGACGTATTCCTCTGGCTGAGACCACCATTTACCTGGCAACCAGTCCCAAAAGTAATTCGGCCTATATGGCTATTGACAACGCGTTGGATCTGGTACGTAAAACCGGGAACCTACCTGTACCTTTACACCTGCGTAATGCTCCTACCAAACTGATGAAACAATTAGGATATGGGAAAGAGTATAAATACGCTCATAGTTATCAGGGGAACTTTGTACAGCAACAGTTCCTGCCGGAAGAGATCGGAGACAAGCGTTTGTGGGATCCGCAATCCAACCCGGCAGAGGATAAGCTGGCCGAACGTATGAAACAACTATGGGGAGACAGATACAAGGAATGATTTCCCACTCCATACAAAAGTATCGTTATATGATCTTGTATGTATGTTGAATAACACAAACACAGACAATACCACTTACGGCAAGAAACATAAATGTAGGATCTAACAAAAGAATTGTTTCAATCCTATTTTAGTCAGATAATGTAATATTTATATTTATATATATATATGAAAATAGTTGTATTGGATGGATATACAGTAAATCCCGGAGATCTCTCCTGGGAAGCACTGGAAGCATTGGGAGAGTGCACAGTTTATGAACGAACTTCTCCCGGAGAGTTGTATACACGGGCTGCCGAAGCAGAGATCTTGCTTACCAATAAAGTAGTACTCTCCGCGGAGATCCTGGAAAAATTACCGAAGCTCAAATACATCGGTGTATTGGCTACCGGTTACAATGTGGTGGATGTAGAGGCTGCCAGAAAGCAGGGTATTACAGTTACCAATATTCCTGCCTACAGCACTGCATCTGTAGCGCAAATGGTATTCGCACATATTTTGAATATCACTCAACAGGTTAAACTTCATTCGGATGAAGTGCGGCAGGGACGGTGGACGGGCAACAGCGACTTTTGTTTCTGGGATACTCCGCTGATCGAATTGCAGGGAAAAAGGATCGGGATCGTAGGACTTGGGAACATCGGATTCAGAACAGCCCGTATTGCTTTGGGGTTTGGTATGCGGGTATGTGCACATACTTCCAAAAGTTCATTACAACTTCCTCCGGAAATCAAAAAACTGGAACTTGACAAGCTATTTGCCACTTGTGATATCATCAGCCTGCATTGTCCATTGACCGAAGAGACGCGGAATCTGGTAAATGCACAGCGATTGACACTGATGAAGCCTACTGCTATCCTCATCAATACCGGACGGGGAGGTCTGGTAGATGAACAAGCCTTAGCAGATGCATTGAACAACGAAAAAATATATGCCGCAGGAGTAGATGTACTCTTGTCAGAACCTCCCCTACCCGACAATCCCTTGCTTACTGCCAGAAACTGCTACATCACTCCACATATAGCATGGGCCACAGAAGAGGCCCGCCGGAGACTGATGGAAATTATGGTAAGTAACATACAAGCTTTCCTGAAGAGTAAACCGGAGAATGTAGTATCCTGAGCAATCTCTGCAAAGAAACCGTAAAAGAGATCGTGAAGAAGTCCTTTCTTTATGATCTCTTTTTTATTATAAATTCCATTCTTTCCATTTCTCGCACTCTTTCCATTCAGTCAGAATCAATCCTACAGACATTTCGGCAATCAGGTGATCAAAAGATATACAAACCTATTATCAGATAGGCCCGATCCATTATTTTATTTTTACAAGTATTCCTCCACAAAACCTCAGCATAAATAGATCCTATCGTGCAATCTCTGTTATCCATTTTATCCACTACAAATCTCTTTCATAAAGAGGGAGAAACCTTTTTCTTATAACTGATACGAAGTCACATTTCGGAAAAGGTAGCAAAACAGTATGAAAGAGAAAATCAACTCCTCCCTCCTTATCCGCTACTTTTTATACTTTCTGTTTGCTTACTCTTCCTGTTCATTATATAAGCTCCGACATCTACCTTATTCCCGGATACTCATAAGGACAGATAAAACAATGGATCTGTAGTTCTTTACTACGGTCCTGATATATTTATATTGTCTGGTTTGTCTGGTGGTGGTT
>JAJBTC010000052.1 GCA_020861095.1 Bacteroides sp. | reverse complement strand
CTGTTGATCATAAATAACTTTTAATATACTGTTAAATTAGAATTGCAAAAATAGCGATTTTTAATGAGTTAATGCAAACAAACCCTATTTTTTTGTGCTCTCTTATATTCTATTGAGGATTTCCTTTGACAGTTTAAAAAAAATATCCAATTTTGGGGCCAGTTACCAACAATGTATCCGGAATATGGAAGAACAAAAAAAAGAAAAATCCAACTGATATTCATGACAAAGAGATCGTTTTCTCCAAAGCTATCAAAGCAGGAAAACGCATTTATTATCTGGATGTCAAGAAAAACAGAAAAGATGAAATGTTTTTGGCGATCACCGAAAGTAAAAAAATAGTATATGGTGAGGGGGAAGATGCACAGGTCAGTTTTGAGAAACACAAGATATTCCTGTACAAAGAAGATTTTGATAAATTTATGACTGGCCTCACTCAGGCAGTAGACTACATTCAGAGCCACCAGGGAGCTATTTACCAGGCACAGGAAGAAGTAAGATGTATACCTGAAGTGCAGGAGACATCGCAGGAGAAAAACGAAAATGATCTGGGAAGCGAGATCAAAATCGATATCGAGTTCTGATAATTCTTGTCTCTGCTGTTTGATAACTCAAAAAGAAAGTGTAATTTTGCACCGCTTTTTATAACATCGTGTGATCTTACCACATCGTGTGATGGTGAATTAAGCGATATTATCTTAATTTAGAGTAACACAAAAAAATTAAAATGAAAACAATTGAAGTAAAAGGAACTGCGAGAACCATTGCAGAACGCTCTTCAGAGCAGTCAAAAACGTTGAAACAGCTCCGTAAAAACGGACAGGTACCTTGCGTACTTTACGGAGCAGGTGAAAATGTACACTTTACCGTAACTGCGGACGGGCTGCGCAACCTGGTATATACTCCGAACGTATATATCGTGGATCTGGATATCGATGGTAAAAGTGTAAAAGCTCTGATGAAAGACATTCAGTTCCATCCGGTAAAAGATAGCATCCTGCACGTAGACTTCTATCAGATCACCGAAGGCAAGCCTATTGTGATCGAAGTACCTGTACAGCTCGAAGGTCTTGCCGAAGGTGTAAGAGCAGGGGGTAAAATGGTATTACAGACACGCAAACTGAAAGTAAAAGCAGACTATAAAGTGATTCCTGACAGACTGGTAGTGAATGTAACTGATCTTGGTCTGGGTAAGACCATCCAGGTGGGTGAACTCAGCTACGAAGGTCTGGAACTGCTGAATGCGAAAGACGCTGTTGTATGTGCTGTGAAACTGACACGTGCTGCAAGAGGTCTGGCCGCCGCTGCCAACGCCAACAAGTAATGGATGTAATCACCAAAAACAGTTGAATGAAATATTTGATTGTAGGGTTGGGAAACATTGGTCCTGATTACCATGAGACCCGCCACAACATAGGATTTATGGTATTGGACGCCCTTGCAAAGGCGTCCAATATTGTTTTTAACGACGGACGTTACGGGTTCACAGCCCATCTTTCGCTGAAAGGAAGGAAAATCATTTTACTGAAACCTTCCACTTTCATGAATCTGAGTGGCAATGCTGTCCGGTACTGGATGCAGAAGGAGAATATTCCTTTGGAGAATGTACTGATCGTTGTGGATGATATCGCTCTTCCTTTTGGTACATTACGATTGAAACCCAAAGGAAGTGATGCCGGACACAACGGACTGAGACATATTGCCCAGATATTAGGTACGCAGAATTATGCCCGGTTGCGATTTGGTATCGGTGACCATTTCATCCGTGGATTCCAGGTGGAGTATGTACTCAGCCCCTTCAACGAAGAGGAATGGGAAACGATGGACGAACGGCTACAAACAGCCGGAGAGATCATCAAAAGTTTCTGTCTGGCAGGTATGGCACCGACCATGAACCAGTACAACAAGAAGTAGTGAACCATAGAGGGATAATAAAGATACCGCTTATATTGGGGTTTCCGGATAGACAAACAATTCAGAAAGGAAATAATCATGGCAGAAGCAAGAATAGACAAATGGCTGTGGGCCGTACGTATATTTAAAACACGTACCATTGCCGCGGAAGCCTGCAAGAAAGGGAGAGTCACTCTTAATAATGCCCAGGTGAAAGCATCCCGTATGATAAAACCGGGCGATGTGATACAGGTCAAAAAACCTCCCATCACTTACTCTTTCAAAGTGCTGCAAGCTATCGAAAAACGGGTAGGTGCCAAACTCGTACCGGAAATGATGGAAAATGTCACCACTCCGGATCAGTACGAATTGCTTGAGCTCAGTAAGATCAGCGGCTTTGTAGATCGGGCACGGGGCACCGGCCGCCCCACCAAGAAAGACCGCCGGGATATCGACGAATTCGCTACTCCGGAATTTCTGGATGACATGGAGTTTGACTTCGATGAATAATGACTACATCAAACGGCTTGTTCTTCCGGAAAAAACAAGCTCTGTATACATGCGTCTTTTTGATGCAATGATCAGAGAAAATAAAAGTAACACGGGAGATAGGCATAGGACGTACCAAATACTTCCACAAGATCAAAGCCATTACAGGAATGACACCCAATGATTTTGTGACCAATATTAAACTCAAAATGGCTTGTCGCATGCTGAAGGAGGAGCCACATCTGACTACCAGCGAACTGGCGTTCCGTCTGGGTTTTAGTTCGACCAGCTATTTCATCAAAAAATTCAAAGAGTTCTCCGGTACCATTCCCAAACTATACCGGCAGAAAACCTGATCAACCCGGTTTCCACAGGATGTAGAAAAGAAATCTCCCCCGGTTGCTACGCTAATGCCCGCTTCACCGGGGGTAGTATGATAAAAGCAATTTCGGGCTATCAAGGCAAGTAACTTACAACTTACCATCCGTAGTGTTGTCAAAAAACGATCAGATGTTCCGGCTACCTCGTTGTTTGATCGCTTATTATTCAGAGATTGGCTTTCACCGCGTCGATCAATTCCTGGTATTCCGCATCGGTCAGATATACTTCACCCGGATTCATGCGGAATGTCCCCCCATAGTCGGGACCATCTACGTATTTGGGAGCCAAGTGAAAATGCAGGTGAGAAAGTTTGTCCGAATAGGCTCCGTAGTTGATCTTTTCCGGTTGGAACGCCTTGTCCATCGCGCGGGTCACACAAGCCACATCCGCCATAAATGCATTACGCTCCTCATCGGAAAGTTCATTCAGATCATTCGCATGGCCGTTGTAAGCCACTAAGCAACGTCCCCGATAGGTCTGTTCTTTGAACAGGAACGCGCGTGATACACTCAGCGGAGCAATTTCTATCATCAGGTTGTGTAAGGTCTCATTGTTCTGGCAATAGAGACATTCTTTTGGATCGCTTTTCATGATATGTTTCCGTTTTTAAATTTTGATATCTACAAATATAAGACATATCCGCATATCACGATGTAGACATTTCGTTCTTTTACCTGTCAATTTTGATTCACTCCTTCCCGACCGACAGCTTTATACAGGCAATTGTAGTAAAACTTACATTGTCTGGTCAAATAAACAAAAAAAATCTCCGGTAGCCCATGCTACCGGAGAAGTGTGCAATAATAAGTTAAGTCATAAACCAGATGTCAAATCATAAAAAACCTTTCCGTACCTATCGTTTACAGATAGCCGGAGAACTACAACCATGGTAGGTAGTCGACAGATATATCCCATACATCTGTTTGCTTCACAAAATGAAATGCGCTCTCACAGCGTATATATTCTATTATTAATAATAATTCTATTAAATTACTTCTTCACCGACAAAAATAGTAATATAATCAGAAATTACAATATTTTTGGAAGAAAACTTCATTTTTATAGTCAATTTACTAACTAAACGAGGCGATAGAAAAAGAGAATTTGCACACAAGAGAAAGTACCGGGAATAAGAACATATACCAATCTTCAAACTAACAGCATGTTACCAACACATACAAAAGAAAACCCTCCCAGGACTTGCTTTTTCCGGTCCGGGAGGGTTTATTTAAAATATCCTAATATTTTCGGCGATCATGCCTTACGGAAAGGTGGTTTCACCACTACAGCCCTTAGGCGACGCCCTCTTACATCCAGAGCAATCCCGGTGCCCGGAACAGCAAACTCCGGCTTCATATATCCCAGTCCGATACCGATCTTACGGGTCGGAGAGAGTGTACCGGAAGTAACTGTACCTATAGGCTCTCCGTCGGGAGTGGTGAGTGTATATCCCGCGCGGGGTATGCCCTTATCCAGCAATTCGAATCCGGCCAGTTTGCGTGTAAGGCCTTCGGCTTTTTGCCTCTCCAGCAACTGGCGTCCGATAAACTCTTTTCCGTCGACAAATTTGGTGATCCAGCCCAATCCGGCTTCCAGCGGTGAAGTGGTATCATCCAGATCGTTGCCATACAGACAGAATCCCATCTCCAGGCGCAGGGTATCACGCGCTCCCAGGCCAATGGGTTTCAGGCCATAAGCCGCCCCGGCCTCAAACAATGCTTTCCAGATCTGAGGAGCCTCTTCGGGATAGAAATAAAGTTCGAACCCACCGGCACCGGTATAGCCGGTATTCGAAAGGATCACCTCAGGAACATCCGCAAAAGTGCCTGTCTGAAAAGTATAATAAGGGATCTGCGAAAGATCGGTATCGGTCAGTTGTTGCAACAGTTCCGTAGCTTTGGGACCTTGTACAGCAAGCTGGACCATACGATCCGACGCATTTTCCAGGATAGCTCCCATGGTATTCTGGCGCACGCACCAGTTCCAATCCTTCTCTATATTGGAAGCATTCACAACCAACATGTATGTTTCGGGCTCGTAGTGATAGACCAACAGATCATCCACAATACCTCCCTTTTCATTGGGAAAGCAGGTGTATTGGATCTTACCCGGAACCAGGGCGGCCACATTGTTCGAAGTCACTTTTTGCAGGAAAGCAAGTGCCTGAGGTCCTTTGACCCAGAATTCGCCCATGTGCGATACGTCAAAAACTCCCGCGGCGTTGCATACGGTCAGATGCTCGTCCAGGATCCCGGAATACTCAATGGGCATATTGTAACCGGCAAACTCGTGCATCTTCGCGCCCAGGGCGATGTGTTGTCCGGTAAAAGGGGTTGTTTTCATGATTTATCAGGTAAATTCAGTTCAGGATCAGAACCAGGAACTACTGTCGTGTACCTTCTCCACGATCTTCACAATCACCTGACAGGCTTTTTCCATACTCTGGATGGGTACAAATTCATACCGTCCATGAAAGTTGAGCCCTCCGGCAAAGATATTGGGGCAAGGCAATCTTTTAAAGGAGAGCTGTGCGCCGTCGGTACCTCCGCGGATGGGTTTTACAATGGGTTGCACACCTACTGCCTTCATGGCATCAAATGCAAAATCGACAATGTGCATCACCGGTTCTATCTTCTCACGCATGTTGTAATACTGGTCTTTCAGTTCTACTGTAGCCGTACCTTCACCAAACTCCCGGTTGATCTGCTCAGCAACCTGCTCTATTTTCTTCTTACGCTCTTCAAATTTCCGTCTGTCGTGGTCACGGATAATATAGGAGATCGTTGTTTGTTCCACATCACCCTGCATACCGATCAGGTGATAGAATCCTTCGTACCCCTCGGTCGCTTCCGGTACCTCCTGCTGAGGCAACAGGCTGACAAAGCGATTGGCTACCCGAAGAGAATTGATCATCTTATCTTTCGCATACCCGGGATGCACGTTGCGTCCTCTGATGGTTATTTTGGCCCCGGCAGCATTGAAATTCTCATATTCCAATTCTCCTACTTCGCTACCGTCCATGGTATAGGCCCAACTGCAACCGAACTTCTCCACATCGAACTTATGCGCTCCCAGTCCGATCTCTTCATCCGGATTGAATCCGATACGGATCTTTCCGTGTCTGATCTCCGGATGTTCTTTCAGATAGGCTACCGCCGAAAGTATTTCCGCGATACCTGCTTTATCGTCGGCTCCCAGCAAAGTAGTGCCATCGGTCACGATCAGGTCTTCTCCGGTATGATGGAGCAACTCGGGAAACTGTTTCGGAGAAAGTACGATGTTTTCTTTTTCCGAAAGCACGATATCACCTCCGTCGTAATTTTCTACAATGCGGGGAGATACGTTTTTGCCACTCATGTCCGGACTGGTATCCACATGAGCAATGAATCCGATCACCGGCACACTCTTATCAGAGTTGGCCGGAAGGGTAGCAAACAGGTAGCCATTGTCATCTAAGGTGATCTCTTCCAGCCCCAGTTCTTCCAACTCGGTGCGCAGATACTTCACAAATTCCATCTGTCCGGGTGTACTTGGGGTCACTCCCGACTCATCGTTAGACTGAGTGTCAAAAGTCACGTACTTCAGAAAACGTTCGGTTAGATTTTTCATGTTTTTCTTTAATTAGGATTTATATAAGCAGGAAAACGATATAGGTCTGCCGATTACACCTACCGCGAACCTGAAAATCAGACCGCGTCGGTATGGCCAGATGGGTAATCAGTACACCTTCCATTGTTTTTCTGCTCGTAAAAATATAAAAATACCTCTGAAATATCAAGCATTTCAGAGGTATTTTTGTTATATAATATGCGAGAAATTTAATTAAATGCTGTTCAAAAGTCGCTGGAACCGTCAAAACAATGGGTACAAACCTTACATTTTGGCAATCCGATAGCCTCCACCAGCGTTTCCAGCAAGTTGAAACGAAGCGAAGAGAGTCCGAGCTTTTCACCGATGATACGTACCATCTTCTCATACTGGGGCGAACCTGTAGTAGCATATTTAGCCAGGTCTTTGTTCTCATCTCCCTCCAGTTCTCTGATCACCTGTCGGGTGATCAGTTCCATATCTGTTTTGGAAGCACTGAACCCAATGAACGGACAGCTATAGATCAGCGGGGGCATCCGATACGCAGATGCACCTCTTTGGCACCGTATTCGAAAAGTACCTTCACATTGTCACGCAACTGAGTACCCCTCACGATAGAGTCGTCACAGAAGATCACCCGTTGCCCTTCGAGCATGGCACGATTGGGGATAAGCTTCATCTTGGCCACCAACCGGCGCAAGTCCTGATTGCCGGGAGTGAAACTCCGGGGCCAGGTAGGTGTATATTTGGTGATAGCGCGGTGATAAGGAATGCCTTTGCCCTGCGCGTATCCCAATGCCTGGCCGATACCCGAATCGGGAATACCGCAGACACAGTCTGCCTCGGAAGTGTCCTGACTACCCATCTTCATACCGCTGGTAAAACGTACTTCCTCCACATTCCTGCCTTCGTAACAAGAGTTTGGGAATCCGTAGTATACCCAAAGAAAAGAGCAGATCTGCATCCGTTCATCCGGTTTGCGCATCTGCTCTATGCCTTCCGCTCTCAGGCGAATGATCTCGCCAGGTCCCAGATAAGACTCGATCTCAAAATCAAGGTTGGGAAAACTGTTTGTCTCACTGGTCACCGCGTACGCTCCTTCTTTCTTTCCGACGATGATCGGAGTACGTCCGACCTTGTCGCGGGCAGCGATCACCCCGTCTTCGGTGAGCAACAGCATCGAGCAGGAACCTTTTATATGAGTAAATACATTTTCTATGCCGTCTACAAAATCTTTTCCCTGGATCAGCAGCAGAGCGATCAGTTCGGTCTGGTTGGTCTTTCCCGAACTCAGTTCGGCAAAATGCATGTTTTTAGCCAATAATCCGGCTTCCAGTTCGGGGATATTGTTGATCTTGGCTACCGTGACAATGGCGAAACGTCCCAGGTGCGAATTGATCACGATAGGTTGTGCATCCGTATCGCTGATGACACCAATACCCGAACATCCGGTGAATTTATCAAGCTGAGCTTCGAATTTGCTGCGAAAATAGGCGCTTTCCAGATTATGGATAGAGCGAACAAAACCTCTTTCCGGATCGTAGGTAGCCACACCGCCTCGTTTGGTACCCAGGTGTGAGTTGTAATCTGTTCCGTAGAACAGATCTCTGACACAGTCTTCTTTTGAGACTGTTCCGAAGAATCCTCCCATGTGTATATTATTGTGTGAAGTGATTTTCTAAAACTCCTGCAAAAGTACGAAAGAATTTACGATTTACCAATTTACGAACCAACGGTCGGTGAAATCAATCGAAGATCGGCGTACCAACCAGGCGATCAGCAAAGGGATTTACCATTTGAAAGAGTTTTCCGGTGAGTACACGGAACCTGAATACCAGGAAAGACACACGATCCGATCTTCAAAAAAGCTTAAACATAGCTATGGAAAACAGATGGTCCGGAAATGGTATTTTTCCCTTGGAATTCCGGTGTTTTTTCCGTATTTTTAGGATGTACTCCCGACCTTCCCGACATGCCCATGTGGGACATACCGACATGCACATCTCAGCAGTACCGACATGCATATGTGGGTATACCTGAGATGTACATGTGAGGAAAGCCCGGATTACACCATGTATACACGTAAACTTTAGCACATATGAGTATTCCTTATCTGGTCAGAAAAAAAGTATTCTTTCAGGGAGGTATCTGGAAGACGTTGTGGTACGCCGTACAAAGCAAATTGCAGGAAAAAGGCGGAAAAAATGAAAAAGACCTGGCACGTATCATCGGCGAGCGGACCTCGTTCCACCACGGTGAGGTACTGGGTGTCCTGTCGGAACTGCCACAGGTCATCGAAGAATTACTGGAAAGGGGAAATTCGGTCACGATCAGCGGACTGGGAACCTTTCACGCAGCTGTCTCCAGCGAAGGAGCGGAAAAGCCGGAAGATGTCACCCCGGGAAAAGTATTTGTATCCCGTGTCTATTTTACCTGTGACCGGCGTATGAGCGAACGAATCAAAGAGACACAGTTTGTCCGCATTCCCCTCTCCTATTACCTGCCCAAAGAACTGGTCAGCGAAAAAGTGTGGCAAGCGGAACAACAGGATCAACCATCCTGGGAAGAACAGGAGGAATAGAGGCTGAAATCATACCTATCGGCATGTCTGCTTTCCCGGGCTGTTCTCCGATAGCCCACGCGGAAGAATGAAGATTTCGTACCTGCCAGGCCCGGAGCGGGCATCAGGCAGGTGACCAAGGTGCCGTTTGGGGATGGTGAGGATACGCACCTACATAAGGGATACATGGTCGTTCCGGCTCCAGTGGCATACAGTAGTCCCGCTGGTTGTATAGGCCCAGCATCCTGTGGCTCATAAAAGGGTTCATAAAAAAGGCAGGATGTGGCATACCTCTCAGCATATACAACGGTTTCAGGAACAGATATCGCGCCAAACCCCTTTCATCCCAAAAAAAAGCGAATGTCTTCAAAAAAGAAAAAATACATTTCTGTTGAATAGATAAAAATTGTAAAATAACTCCCTTTTTCTCCAATTATTCTTCTGCCCTCACCTGCTACCCGAAAAATCTATTGTAACAAAAATTCATTTACGGATAAATCAGAGACAGATCCTGGATCCCGTAATTCATATCCATTTCAGATGCTAAACAGATGTTATCCGGATGCTACCCGGATGCTATCCGGACTCCCGACAGATGCTGAAATGTATATTTTTCCACCTTATTAACGCGCGCATTAGAGACAGATATAGAGACAGATAAAGAGACAGATACAATCTCTCTCTAAAACCTC
>JAJBTC010000096.1 GCA_020861095.1 Bacteroides sp. | reverse complement strand
CAATAAAAAAGTTATAAACTTCCGATACTGTTTTACAAATTGCAATTCTTTAATTTCTATTCCAGAAAAATTATTTGCTAATAATAAAAAAGCAATAGACTTTGCGATTTGCTTCGCAGGTTGTAGTTCATTAAAAGCCATTCCCGAAGAACTATTTACTAATAATAAAGAAGTAATGGATTTCCAGAATTGCTTTAGCCGCTGCGACAAATTGACAGGATCAACCCCTAAAGATCCGGATGGTGGCGAACTATGGGAAAGAGCAGGTAAAGAAGGATATCCTACTTCCATAACCGGAACAGGCTGCTTCACAAATTGTACAGGACTTGATACTTACAATTCGATCCCAGAAGATTGGGGAGGAGGTGGTGGATAAAACAAAGACTTTCACCCCATTCCTATCCTTCTCTGTTGCAAAGTGACAGAGAACAGACTGAAGTACAAAAGTTTTCCTTATCCATATAAATCAGACAAAGCCATCGGAGCCCAGCGCCCCTCCCTATCAACAAATAAATCTTAAAAACTACACACATGGTATACTCTTGCAATTATCCGATCCTCCACACATTCAACGCAGAAGAGGGGGATCTTATAAACTACACCATTTTGATCGGAGATACCGATATATACCGTGGTAAGATATTCCCTTACAGCTCAGCGGATGAAACTGTTAAAATAGATATCAGCGAAGTATGCCGGGAATATGTAGAGACTTTCTACGAAAAGCTGACCTGGAGTGGGCTCATCACCGGCAATGTTCCTTCCGACGGTCTGGTGTCTACCGCCCTTACCTTTACCATAGAATCCGAACAGAACCTATCCGGAGAGAATGAACACTATACGGTCGTATATGATTACAACGACAACTACAGTTCCAACCTGGACGAGATCAGAGGGCTGAATGCCCCCATAGATACCCGCGTAGACCCGCGACAAAGAATCTGGATCACAGGTGTCAATCTCACCGGAGCCAGCCAGAACTACGGCTACAGGATCACCAGCAACACTCTCAGCAACTATCCGGTGGCAGGTTCCGTGTATCAGGTGCTCTCTGTGGATCTGAGTACCCTGACCCTGAAAGCAGGCGATACCATCGACCTGGTTATGGGAACGCTGGCATCGCCGGTAGAGACATATTCCTACACCGTCGTCGGCTCCTGTCACAACCGGTATGTACTTTATTATGTGAATAAATACGGCGGTATGGATTCCCTCTTATGCACAGGACGGGCCATCCGGTCGTGGAGTCCCGCAAGGACCGATGTCAAGTTGTATGGCGACAGAAGCCATTCACTGAGCTGGAAGCAAAAACGCATCAGCCAGGAGATAGACAGGCAATATGAACTGAACACCGGACTATTGACACAGGAGGGGGCGGCGCGTATCGATCACCTGATCTACTCGCCCAAGGTATTCATTCACGACCTTACCAACGACAGGATCGCCACGTGCCTGGTCACAGACACAGGATACTCCGAAAAGCAAAGACCGTACGCGCTTCCGCAATATACCTTCTCGGTCAGAGAGAGTCAGAAACACTTCAGAAGATAACTCCCGGATCCCATACCAGCAACCCCGGATAAATACAAGTAACCAGATATGGCCACATTAGATACAGTAGAATTCCAGATCGAGATAGAGGGTGTCTATACACAGGTAGATATAGATACAAATACCTCCTTGTCCTTTAACCTGCAGGCATCGGAACTCACCGACCCCGCGGCCACCAAGATCCCCTATTCCGTACAGATCAGTCTGCCCCGGACCCACAGGAACAACGATCTGTTTTCCCACATAGGCAATTACGACAAGAATATCCTCCATGTCAACCCCATCGCGCGGACCAACTTCCGATTGTATGTCAACAATACCCTATATCAAAGCGGTTATATGCAGATAGAGAGTATAGACCATACCAACGATAAGTACAAGATCAGGCCCTATGGCGGCCTGGGCGACTATTTCTACACCATGTCCGAGATCAAGCTCAAGGATCTGTACAGTGATCCTCAGGACAAGGAGAGATTCGACTTTACCCATACGGTGAACGCGGCCAATGTATATACCTTCTTCAGCGGGGGGAACAAATATACAGAACCGCCTACGGATTCGGGAGTAGCTTCTAAAAACATGAGCGACTATTTCGGATACGCAATGACCTATCAGGGGCAATACGACAATTTCGACAGCGACAGCTATGTCAATTACAACCAGGATTCGGACCAGATCACCTGGTATTCCGATACGGACAAGAAAAGCTACACCTCTCCCATACTCAACGAACACAAAAGAGCCGAAAGATTAGGTACCGACAGGAACCACCCTACCGGGAGCAATTTCTACGGAGAATACAGATCCTATTATCAGCGGCCCATGATTAAGGTGAGCAAGATATTCAACAAGATCCGATCTAAACTGGAAGAACACGGATGGGCAACGGAGCTGGATGGCACCTTCTTCCATTCCTCCAATCCCTACTGGAACGACCTGTGGATGATCGTACCCCAATACAATACCGCCGGCGCGCAGTTGGGTACGCAGATCGCCATAGAGGGAGGAAAACTTGGTTATATTGATTCAGAAACAAATGGTAATATCCCCGTAGGCGCGTCGGAAAACTACAACCTGGTCGCGGGCGGCACGGGAGATATACAAGGACAGAAATTAGTAGACAGAACGGAATCTATAACCTTCGACAACATAGAGATAGTCAACAGTCAGAACTACAACTTCAAGGTCAACTTCCCTTTCTGGATCCGGAGTTTCAGGCACGATGGCAACAACGACGCCAGACAAAAGAGAGACAAATCTCTCTATATATCAGCGGCATTATACGCAGGTACTCGTAAGATCACAGATCTCACCTATCAGGAAGGGGGCAAAGAGATCATCATCCTGAACGATGACACCGTATTGAATATACACCCTAAAAACTTCTCAGACACCAAATTTGGTAAAGAAAGAAACAGATACGAACACAACTTTTACTACCAGAGAAGAGGCGAATCGAACGTTCATGAAAATTATACAAATGAGCCATCCACTTACACATTCACAGGTTCCGGCGAGCTTCAGGCAGGTACATTGACAGGAGAGAATAAAGTCAGTATTCAGATCCGTTTCGAGGGAGATACACACTGGTATCGCTCCTATGGAGGAGCAAACAGAACACAGGGAGTAGTGATCAGACCCCTGACCAGCGCTTACCTGGAATATTCCACGTCAGATGGCATCGGCATCCGGTCCGATTCGCAGGTGAGCTATACCGATATCATCCAGTCCGAAGAGACCTGCAAGGATTTCTTTACCTCGTACTGCAAGATATTTGATATCCGTTATGTGAAAGATCCGGTGGAGAAGAAGGTAAGTCTGCTCACCCGGAACAATTACTTCGGAGACCAGACCCGGATAGACTGGACACAGAAGATCGATTACAACAAGGAGCATACCATACAGCCCGCGCTCTTTCCCTACAAAATGGGAATACTCAAGTGGCAGGACCTGGGCACCAAATACGAAGAGCAATACCTGTCCAAATACTCCAAAGAGTATGGCTCGGCAAGGATAGATACAAGCTACGGGTTTTCCGACGAAGAAAAGAATCTGCTGGACGATGTCATCTTTGGCAACTGCATCATAGCCACCGATGTATCCCAGTACTACTTAGGTCGTACCAACCAGTTGTATACAGATAACAAAACATTGCCCCATTTCCAGAACAGTTCGGAAGAACAGGTAGATACCAATTTCGTGCTGGTGTTCAGAGACGGTACATCCAATGTGAATGAGGTGATGGCCAACAGACCTTTCATTCTCACGGACGACAACATCCCCATGCTCAGCTACGGATATTCCTGGACCTACACCAATGCGAACTCCAACACGGCTCCTACCACAAGGACGGTGTATCCGAAACTCAGACGACTGATCAAACGCGGAGAAGCCTACTATTCCCTAAATTTCGGTTCGCCCACAACAATTTACAACGACGAGGAGGCTGAGTTCAAGGCCGAAAACGGCGATACCCTGCAGGGTGGAGAGACCATTTATACAAAATTCTGGAAAGGATATATGCGCGACAGGTTTTCCGAGGAAAATACCGTACTGACCTGTTATGTACATCTTACCCTGACGGATGTGCAACACGACCTTTTCAATAAGTTTATATTCATACAAAATACGCCCTGGGTACTGAACAAGATCACAGGATTCGACCCCTTGTCTGCCGCTCCGACCAAATGCGAACTGATATCCGTGCAAGACATCAGCAACTATGTATCCCAGGAATACATCGCCGGAGACTTCCGGATACAGCATCCGGCCAACGGAACGTATATATACGACAGCCGGGGAGCGGTCGACGGCAAGGCTTCCTCCAGCAACCCGGTAGTCGTACGTACAGATTCGTCTTCGCGTACACTCTCTTTCACTTTTATCCTTTCCGACAATCTGGAGTGGAAACTGGGAGAGAGCCCTACGTCGCTTTCCTTCAACCAGACTTCCAGCTCGGGCTCCACACGGTTCGAAGTCACGCTACCGGCCAACGAAAGTGGTACGGTTACCAGCCACAATATCCCCGTGAAATGGGGCAATACCACAACAATCCTGCAAATCGTACAGGTATCCAACTGGACAGTGACCGCTTCGGTGAGTCCCGAAAACGCGGGAACCGCCCGGGTGTCCGACGGAACAAACAGCAGCTCTACCCTTACCGTAACAGACAGCACTTCCGTAACCTTCTATACCACAGGGAACGCCGGCTATTCGTTTGGCTACTGGCTACTCAACGGTACCTACCTGTTCGACCGCTCGGTATCCTCCCTGATCACCATAGATACTTCGGCTGTCGCCTATTGGATCGATCTCTCGCGGTATACACAAATGTTCTGCTACGACGCTCATACTACCGTGACCCTGCTCAATAAGACCGGAGACTACTGGGTCTTCGACACAGGCAGTATGTATGAGTTTGGCAACGCGCAATCCGGCTTGTCCGGATACCTGTTTGGCGACGATACCACCTACACCTCTCCGGCATCGGTGGTACAGAGAGTCATCTCCTCGACAGATACACTGCTCACGGTCTACTACGATACCCTACTGGCCCACATCGAGGTAGATAACCGCTCGGACCATCGTTTCGACGCGGCACGGATCTCCGTCTCTGCTCCGGAGGGTACCGGAATACCCTCCCCTTCTGGCCAGGTGAACCCGGGAGAGGCAACCACCTTGTTATACTCCTACCCTTCTACCGTATACGGAGGGTACGGATTCGCTGTCACCCCTTCCGACCGTATCTACGCGGGCGTGACCCCCGAAGTTGTCAATTATCAGTCGGGAAGCGCTATCGGAACTGTCACAGTGTGGGTAGAGAACCTGGGATGGGAGACTGATACCTATACAGTTCATCACGAAGGAGCCACGCTTACCAATGTACTCAGACAGCCTTCCGGATTCAGTTTCTCGGCCATCGACACGGAAGAGGATGTGGAGGTTAGCCCCACTTCCGGCACGGAAGATACTACGGTCACGTTTGGCATACCGCCAAACACCGCCACCGAAGAGAGGATCATTGACGTAGTTGCCGCCATATACAACGGCACTACCTTCATCAGGAACGAATCCTTTAAGATCGTGCAGGAAGCCAACCCGGTGGTACCTATGATCACAGCAACGCCGGAACATCTGACAGCAGACCCGCAGGCCGCCACCTATGACGATCTTATCCAACTGATCTCCAATAGCAACTGGTATATACTATCTGCCCCCGACTGGGTAGACTGTATCCCCGGCAATGGTGCGGAGACCCCGGGTACGGATATACAAGTGACAGTAGAGGCCAATACCACGGTCTATGAGAGAAGCGGTACCATCAGGTTCATCACGGAAATCCTACCGGCAGACACGGCCGATGTGCTTATCACTCAGGAGGGGATTGTACCCTCGCTGGAAATAGGCATCAGCAATGGTTCCGGGACCATCCCTTATACCGGTGGTTCGGCTACGGTCACTGTGGCAAGTAATGTTCCCTGGAAGGCAGAGTTGAGCAACGCTGCCGCGGCAGGTTTATCCGTTACTTCCGGTAGTGCCGGTACCTCCACTACAACCCTGACGTTCAACGCCAACACCGGTGCTTCCGACCGTACTTGCCGGTTGTATATCTACTACGGCAATTCATTCCTGGAAGCGGAAGTGCAGGAAAGTATTCTCTTTACTCAGGAGGGTGATCCCACTGTATATCAGACGACCAGTCTCCTGGCAACAGACACAGGCACAGTCATCCTGCTGGAATACGATGCCAGCTCCACCACCCTGCTCCCGCGGTATACACAGTTGGGCACCGTCCGCACCCCCTCCGGTATGCAATATATGATCTCTATGCCCTACACAGGCTATTTAGACTCCCTCACCGTCATGGAGGGTAGTACAGTGACATCCAATCAGGTAATGGGTACGGTACGGTGGAGGCAGTCGGATCAATAAGCGTATCACATATATATAACAGACATTTATTACACACACATGGAACGGATGATAAACAAACTGTCTACTGAAGATAAAGTCAGTCAAACAAGATTCTATCATTTACCGGAATATGTAAATATGTAAAACAGATAATTTTTTTACAATGGCAGCACAGGAACGAATTGATATAGTAACCGGAGTGGATACCGGATCAGCCAGAAAAATATAGAAAGCCTGACGGAAGAGATCAAAAAATATCAGGATAAACTGTCAGGTCTGAACAAAGGGACTCAGGAGTATATGGAGACCCTTGAAAAACTGACAAAGAGCCTGAAACAGATAGAGCAACTCCATCAACAGATAAAAGATTCAGCAAATAACCTGGTAGAAACCTATCAGGAAACAAAAAATTCAATTGCAGAAGTTACCGAAGAATTGAATACAGCCGGAACAACGACAGCAACCGTTAAGGATCAGAACCTGGAACTGGCACAATCAATTCAGAATCTGGCAGATTCATTCCAAAAGACAAACGCTAATACCTCCGATACATGCAAGGAGTTAGAAAACTTAGAGAAAACAGTCAAAGAATACAAAAGCCAACTATTAGGACTCGATACAAAGAGCAAGGAATATATACAAACGCTCAAAGAACTCAAGGACGCGCAAAGCAAAATTGACAAAGTCAACGAAGCGGCAAAGACGTCAACACTTGGTCTGAAAGATGTACTTTCCACAGCAGGCGACGTCACGAAAGGAGTCACTGACGGATTCAAGGTGTTCCAAAGCGTAGCCGAACAGATGGGTGTAGAAAATGAAGTCCTGGCCGACGCCTTCGACCGGGTAAAAGCAAGTATGGCTATAGTAGATTCTCTAACCTCGCTGGGTAAGGGTTTTCAGTCTTTGTTTACATTAATCCCTAAAGTAAAAACAGCAGTAGCCGCTTTAAACACAACCTTACTTGCCAATCCGATATTTTTAGTGGTCGTTGCTATCAGCGCATTACTGCTTGCTTTCAGCAAGTTATCCAATCAGGCTTCCTCCCAGAAAAAATACATAGACGGATTAAATACGAATTATAAGAAGTTTACAGATACCTTAGACGAAAATCAGAAATCCTTAGAAAAAGAGACCAGAATATTAAAAGCATCGGGAGCAACAGCGGAAGACATACTTGAAAAAAGAAAAGATGCCAACAAAGATCTGACAGAGAACTTAAAGACTGAATTAGAAAAACAAGAACAGTTGCTGAAAACCGCCAACAAAAAAGAGAAGAAAATAATAGAAGAACATATTAAGAATATCAAAGAAAGACAAGCCGCTGCTGCGGCCCTGGGTGAAGAACTGGAAATACAAACTGAAGAATTAAGCCTGCAAAGAAAGCAGGAAGAAGCCGACAAACAACAAGAGGTTAACAGCAAAGCAGCCAATGCTGCTCAAAAATTCAGAGAAGATGAAAAAAAGGCCACGAAAGAATATCAGAAAACCCTCACGGAGATCGTTTCGGAGGGAGAAGAGAGAAGAGCTTCCGTGCTACAGGGAAAAGACAGGTTGAAATGGTTGGAACATCAAATAAAAGAGAACAAAAAAAATTCGCAATCTTATTTAGAGGCTGCGACCAATGAGAAGAGTACCGCCCAGGAAAGGAACAACGCTCTACAGGAATATCAGAAGATCATCCAGCAGACCGGATCGTTACTGGATGAATACAACGGACTGGCTCTGGAGACCACGACTACAGAAAGAGTAGAAGCCATTGAAGCGGAGATCAGCGCCAACAACAGATTGATCGTATCCTTACAGGAGGCTATGTCTCAGGAAGAGGTAGGAAGCGAAGCAAGGAAGGAGCGGGAAAAGGAGTTAAACGCGGCTTTCATGGAGCGTGTCAGACTCCAGGAAGATCTGACATTGGCCCAGTCCGGATACGAAGAAAAACTGGCATTTATCGACCAGGAAGTGGCCGCCAATCAGGAATTAATAGAATCACTCCGTCAGATTGTTGATACCCACGTGGAAGGAAGTCAGGAAAGAATAAACACTCAGAACCAATTGAATGAAGCCACAGCGTTGCATTATCAACTCACACAACAGCAAAAAGAGCTGGAGGCAGAGAAACTGGAACTGGATATCGAAGCAAACCAGAAACGGATAGAGCAGGAAACCGAAATAAACCAGCAACGCAGAGAGCTTGAGGAGGAGTTGCAACTGGCGAAGAATCCGGAAAACCTCACAGAAAATCAGATCTTAGAAAAACACGAGGCCGAAATTAAACGTCTCTGGGACATAGCCGAAAATACCGAACTGAGCTACGACGAACGGAAGAAAGCACTGACAGACTGGAACAAGGCCAATGAAGAGGCAAATAAACTAAGAAAAAAGATCGAAGAGGAAGAAAAGCAGGACAGGGAAAAGAAATTAAAAGGCCTGGCCTCTTTTTTCACGGAAAGCAGCGACTTGTTAGGAGAGAATACCGTAGCAGGCAAAGCCATGGCAGTAGCCGGAGCAACGATCAATACCTATCTGGCAGGGGCACAGGCGCTGGCCACTTATCCGCCCCCGATCTCTTACATGGCTCTGGCTACTACCATTGCCACAGGCCTTTCAACGGTGAAAAATATATTAAGTACAAAAGTGCCCGGCGCCTCCGATACCACATCCGCTGCCACCAACGCAGACACCGTGAGTTTGCCCAGTATGCCCGAAATGGATGCGGACATAGTGGAAACACATAATAATTTTGACGCTTACGACGAAGATATGTTAAATCAACAACCTGTCCTGGTGGTGGAAGATGTTAATGAAGTGCAAACCAGAGTAAAAGTAGCGGAAAACAATGCTACTTTCTAAAAATTTATTACTTTTGTCAGGTCAAACTAATATTAAATTTTATGGGAAAAGTATTTAAATTTTCGTGCGTAATGATCATTGCATTCATAGGGCTTCTGGGCTGTAGTAGCAGTAGTGATAAAAGTTATGAACTTGTACACTCACATCGAATAACAGTATATGTATCTGAGCATCCAATTAAATTTAGCTATACCACTCAGGAATATGGCTGGCATACAACAAGTGACATTAGTATGACTGTAAACGGAGAAGAAATAACAGATTTTGAGGTTCGTCTAGCTTCAAGTCCTGATTATATAACAGTATTCGTGACCATCTATAAAGAATACGAAATAGAAGACTACATTGAAGTCTATATAGAGG
>JAJBTC010000216.1 GCA_020861095.1 Bacteroides sp. | reverse complement strand
TACAGTATATAATCAAATTTATTCTCAAATTTTAGTAAATAAAGATTTAAGATGTGATTCCAATTTAGTTAATTATAATTGTCGGGACTGTTTCTGTGTTTTCTCTGAATGCGGCCGGAATAAGGAAATGAATTCGGGCATAGTTTCGGGAATTACTCGATTACCATACACCTTTCTTCTGCTTTGACTTTTTTTCAACGATCTGGAGATCTCTCTGTGAGGAAAGAGCGGAAAATGTTATCTTTGCCGGAGCTTTTCACATAGAGGAAATTCGGGAGAGTAAGTTGTAAATAATCTTTTTAATATATGATAGTGCAGCAATTGACAAGTGATGTCCTGGAACAGGTAACAAATGAATTTGTAGATCAGGTAATGAATGAAGGCACCGAAGGTCTGTCTGTGTGGATGGAAAAATTGCTCGATATGGGTATTGAATTGGGAGGACGTATAATCTGGGCCACTCTTACCTTTTTTATCGGTCGCTATCTGATCCGTCTGATCAATCGTATATTTACCCGTATTCTCGAACGTCGGCGGGTAGACGCAGGAGTGACGAGTTTCCTGAGAAGTATGATCCGGATCTTACTGACAATCTTACTGGTTATCTCGGTGATCGGTATCTTAGGAATCAATACGACTTCGTTCGCGGCTCTGCTGGCTTCCGCGGGGGTTGCCATCGGTGTGGCACTTTCGGGCAATCTGCAGAACTTTGCGGGGGGTATCGTCATTCTGTTATTCAAGCCTTACCGGGTGGGGGATTATATCGAGACATCGAACGCCTCCGGTACGGTGCGTGAGATACAGATCTTCCATACCATACTGAATACGTCCGACAACCGTACGGTATATCTTCCCAACAGTTCCATGAGCAGTGGAGCGGTGACCAACTACAGCCGTCAGAGTACGCGGCGCCTGGAATGGAAATTCGGGATCGAATACGGGGAGGACTATCATAAAGTAGAGAATATCCTGCGTGAGATCTTAGTATCAGATCAGCGTATCCTGGAAGCACCGGCACCCTTCATCGTATTGCAGGCTCTGGAAGAAAGCAGTGTGATCGTGATGGCGCGCGTATGGGTCTATAGCGAAGACTATTGGAATGTCTATTTTGATATAAACAAGCAGGTGTATGAGACCTTCAACGAAAAAGGAATTTCTTTTCCTTTTCCGCAGCTTACGGTACATTCCTGATCTGCGAATTACCGATCGGCTATTGCCGGCCTACTGTTTGAAAGATCTGCTATTTCCTGATCCGCGATCCGATGTGCCCTGGCAGAGCGCAGGCGCTGACAGCCGGAACAGTTTGTCCACTCTTTGTACGGGATATAGCCGGATACCCTTGTGGCTTTTATCTATAAAATCTCTGCATCACGGTACCATGAAATGTTTGTATGTCTTTTCCTGTGCGAACAACAAGGCTGTATTGATCAGGGAAAGATGGGAATAGGCCTGTGGAAAATTGCCCAGCAACCGTTTGGTACGGAAATCCATATCTTCGCTGAACAGGCCTACATGGTTGGCATGGGTCAATACTTCATGGAAGATCCGGAGTGCTTCTTCCTTTTCTCCGGTGACAAACAGTGCACGGATCAGCCAGAACGTGCAGATGGTGAATGAAGAAGAGGGCAGTCCGAAGTCGTCGACATCTTTGTAGCGATACATCAATCCGTTGTGGAACAATTCTTTCCGTACACGCCGGACGGTCTTTACAAATTTTTCATCGTCCGGTTTCAGAAAGCCGTAATATTCCATCAACAGCAGCGAAGAGTCCATGTACGTATTGTCGTAGGCTTGGGTGAAGCTCTGTAACTCCTCGTTCCATCCGTGTAGCCAGACATCTTCTTTGATGGCATCTGCTTCTTTCTGCCATTCTTGTTCGTGGTCGCTCTTCTCGAGAAAACGGGCGATCTGTATGGCGCGGTCCAGTGCCACCCAGCACATGACTTTAGAGAATACGAAATTCTCTTTCCTGCCCCGGAATTCCCAGATACTCTGGTCCGGTTCCCGCCACTGGCTGTAGACAGTGAGCACAATGCTTTTGACAATCTCCCACATCTCTTCCAGTTCGTTCAGACTTCCCGGAAAGAAAATATAGTATTGGTACATGACATCCATCAGATAGCCCAGAAAATCGTTTTGTTTCTGATCATAGGCCGCGTTCCCGATCCGTACAGGGCGTGAGTTCCTGTAGCCCGACAGATAGGGCAGCGTCTTCTCGGTCAGTATACGATCTCCGTCTATGCTGTACATGAGCTGGAACTCCTCGGATTTGGTGCGCAGGATGCGTTTGACAAACCCCATGAAACCCTGGGCTGCCGATCTGTGTCCCATCTTCAGCAGTGTCTCCATAGACATGGAGGCATCCCGTATCCAGCAGAAGCGGTAGTCCCAGTTGCGCTCTTTACCAATGGTTTCCGGCAGGCTGGTGGTAAGGGCTGCCAGCACGGCCCCGCTGTCCTGGTAGGTCATCAGTTTCAATACAAGCAGGCTGCGTGATATGGCATCGTTGAAGGTGGAGAACTGCCGGGAGCGGTTGTTCCAGTTGAACCAGTAGATCTTGGTGCGTTCATATTCCAGATATACCCTTTCGGTATCTATTGTTACTAATTTCTGATTGGCCGAGAGCAGCAGGTAGGCCTCCTCTTGTAGCACGATCTCTTCGCTTTTCAGGATCGTCTGCGGGTTGAAGCTGGAATAGAGATAGATACTGTCTTTTTTATTCACCTGCGAGTAGGTTTTGATGTAATCCTCTCCCAACCAATGTTCAACGGGTTCACCGGCATAGTTCATCCGCGGGTCGTATACGATCCGCAGGCGTGGTTTGCCTGTGATCCGGCGGAAGTAGCGATACAGCTCGGAAGGTATGTAATAGTTAGCATCTATGGTGCGGTAGCGGGGCATGAAATCGACCAGCTCGAACGAACCTTCTTCCGCTTTGAAAGAGGTACAGAGAATATTGGTGCCTTTGATGTAGTACTGAGCGATGTGGTAGTCTTCTGCTACCCTGAGGTGCAGGCTTCCTCCTTTCTCTTCGTCCAACAGTTTGCAGAAGACAGAAGGGGAGTCGAACTGCGGCAGACACATCCAGTCCACGCTTCCGTATCGGGAGATGAGCGCTGCTGTTTTGCAATTGCCTACCACTCCGTAATCCAAGTTATTCATCCGGTGCATACATTAAAAATTATTGTCTGTGATCCGGTCTGTCAGGACTGAACCAAAAGTTCTTTTTTTCTGTTTCAGTGATATAGGTGATGCTATGTAACTAAAGCTCTGTCTTTTTAAGAAAGTACTTCCGTGTGTTCTCCGATACTACCGTGCGGAGAAGTCTTAAAATTATATACCGATATGAAACTGATCATTATTTCTAACAGATTGCCCCTTAAAATTGTTGAAGAGGAAAACAAATACAAGGTGATACCCAGTCCCGGAGGTCTGTCTACCGGATTAGACTCTCTGGAAACCACCTTAGATAAACACTGGGTAGGCTGGCCGGGTATGTATCTGGAAGAGGGTCCGGAGAAGGAAGACATCGACCGGCAACTGGAGGCGCACAAGTTCCATCCCGTTTATCTGACCC
Organism: Bacteroides sp.; assembly: GCA_020861095.1. Classification (GTDB taxonomy): domain Bacteria; phylum Bacteroidota; class Bacteroidia; order Bacteroidales; family Bacteroidaceae; genus Bacteroides. The sequence continues at coordinate 6,210 of JAJBTC010000216.1, read as the reverse complement.
CACAGCAGATCGAAGACTATTACGAAGGATACAGCAACAGTATCTTGTGGCCGCTCTGTCATTACTTTTTCAATTATGTACATTACGACAATGCCTACTGGCTGGCCTATCAGCAGGTGAACGCGCTGTTCTGTGAAGCTGCCCTGCAGGTGATCCGGCCCGGAGATATTGTCTGGGTACAGGATTATCAGCTGATGCTACTACCCAAAATGATCCGTGACCAGGCTCCCGACATCAGCATCGGCTACTTCCTGCATATTCCTTTCCCTTCGTATGAACTGTTTCGCGGATTGCCCGAACGTGCCGAACTGCTCAATGGCTTGTTGGGTGCCGATCTGGTGGGTTTCCATACCTATGACTATATGCGCCATTTCATCAGTACGGTGTATCGAGTCTTGAAACTGGACTGCTACTTAGATGAAATAGAATTGGATCGTCGGGTGGTGGATGTGGATGCGTTTCCGATGGGTATCAATTACGAGATGTACCACAAGGCAATCCGCAACCCCGCCACAGCAAAGAAAGCAGAGGAGTTGCGGGACGACTTCGGAACGGGCAAGCTCATTTTGTCGGTAGACCGTCTGGACTATAGCAAAGGGATCCTGATCCGTCTGGAGAGTTACGAGAACTTTCTGGAAAATCATTCCGAATACCGGGGAAAAGTGTCTCTGGTGATGGTGGTCTCTCCCTCGCGCGATACGGTGGATATCTATGCCAATCTGAAAGAGGAGATCGACAAAAAGGTGGGTGCTATCAACGGAAAGTATTCTACAATAGACTGGAGTCCGGTCTATTATTTCTACCGTTCTTTCACTTTTGAAGAGCTGGCGGCGCTCTACTACATTGCCGATGTGGCGTTGGTGACTCCCATACGCGACGGCATGAACTTAGTGGCCAAAGAATTCTTAGCGGTGAAGCGTTCCAAGCCGGGAGTACTAATCCTCAGTGAGATGGCTGGGGCGGCCAACGAACTCCGGGAGGCTATTGTTGTGAATCCTACAGATACCCATGAGATAGAAGAGGCGCTGGTGACGGCGCTGACTATGCCTGTCAAGGAGCAGAAACTCCGGATGAAGGCTATGCAGGAGATCATCTCCACGCAAACGGTGAAGCAGTGGGCTACGGACTTTATCAGTGAATTGCAGGGAGTGCGTAAGAAGAATCAGGAATTGCAGAAAAAATTAGTGGAGGAGAAGAACTTCGAGACTATCCGGAAGATGTATGACGCCGCGAAGAAACGTCTGTTGATCCTGGATTATGACGGTACGCTGGTGAAATTCGTGAATAACCCCAGGGCTGCCTCGCCTCCGGCAGACTTGTTGCGCCTGTTGGAGGTACTGGCCGGAGATCCGAAGAACGATGTGGTCATCAGCAGCAGCAGAGACAAGAAGACCCTGGAGAAATGGTTGGGAAAACTACCGGTGGGGCTATCTGCCGAACACGGTGCTTTTTACAAGGAGAAAGGAAAGTGGCACGAGCGTACGCAGCGGATGGAGTGGGACAAGGAGATCGTGGATATCATCCGGAACGCGGTGAAGCGTACGCCGAGTTCACGCATGGAGGTGAAAGATACGGCATTAGTGTGGCACTACAGGGATGTAGACGCGTGGCTGGCCGATCTGCGTATCACACAGTTGCTCAACGCACTGATCAATCCTGCTTCCCGACTGAATCTGCAGATCATGAATGGCAACAAGATATTAGAGATCAAACAAAGTGAATTCAGTAAAGGTTCGGAAGCGCTGCGTCTGATGAAAAAAGATACCTATGATCTGATCCTGGCCGTGGGCGACGATGCTACGGACGAGGAGATGTTTGCCACCCTGCCCAAAGAGGCTGTTACCATCAAAGTGGGAAAAGGCTCGGCAACTGCTATGTACAACATCCCTACCCAGGAAGAAACGGTGCAGTTCCTGAAACTCCTGGCCGGTATGGAAACCCAGGATCATCAGGCAGACTGAGAAGGGTTGCTTGCAGATCCCCGGAACGATATAACCTACTGGCAGAAATGGACACACAGAACCTGGAACATATCCTGAAAAATGAAAAGACCGGTTTGTTGGTCAGTATACTGATCTTCATCGGGTCGCTGCTCGTGCTGTTGCTGCTGTACAGATACACGATGCAATTCATCAGGAAGCGGATGAATAAGAATCAGAAACTGGGAGGATTTGTCATAGGACTGTTGAAGTTGCCTCTGTTGTGGCTGTTGTTCTGGATCTTCCTGCAGATACTCACTTCTACCGCTTTCCTTTCGCGGTGGGATATCTCCGGAGATTTCGGGCGTATCACGGATATCCTGGTGATCCTTTCCGGGGGCTGGATCCTGATCAAGGTGGTGCGTGTGATCTTCTATTCCCTGGAGAAGAAGCTGAATATCGCGGATGAGGACAATCTGAATGCCCGTAAGGACCTGACCAAGATGAAACTCTTTGAGGGGCTGATCGTGGCGTTGATCGTGGTGACCGTCACTGCCGTGTGTCTGATGACTTTTGAAAAGGTTAGGGCGTTGGGGGTGAGTCTACTGACCTCTGCCGGGATAGCCGGGATCGTGATCGGGTTTGCCGCGCAGAGAAGTCTGGCAACCCTCCTGGCAGGTATCCAGATCGCCATAACCCAGCCGATCCGTCTGGACGATGTGGTGATCGTGGAGGGAGAGTGGGGCCGGATCGAGGAGATCACTTTCACCTATGTGGTGATCCGCATCTGGGACGAGCGGCGGCTGATCGTTCCGGTCAACTATTTCCTGGAAAAGCCTTTTCAGAACTGGACACGTAGCACCTCTACCATCATGGGGGCCGTTTTTTTGTATGTAGATTATTCATTGCCTCTGGAACCTCTGCGGCGGCACTTAGACCTGTTGCTGAAAGACCATCCCAAGTGGGACCAGCGGGTGGCGAATATCCAGGTGACCAACACCCAGGAACGCTACAAGGAATTGCGTATTTTACTGAGCAGCCGCAACTCTTCCTTCAACTGGGACCTGCGGGTGGATATACGCGAACAGATGATCACCTTCATCCACCGTGAATATCCGGACAGTCTGGTGCGGGTGCGGGTGGAAGAGACTGCGCCCACTGATAATAATCATTAAAAGAAAGGAACTTTTTTCTTTTCCATGTTTATACGTATAGGGGAAATTGTTTTTCAACCGGAAATCAAAACAGAAAGAGATATGAGATCAACCAGTGATATTGTACGGAAAATGGTCTGGGGCAGTGAGATCAGCCATAAAGAAGAAAAGACACGTATTGCCGCTGTGATCGCGGCCAAAGCGAAGAACGGCGAGGTGATCGGGGTAGGTTCCGGATCGACCTCTTATCTGACGCTTTGTGCCCTGGCAGAGCGCAGGCAGCGGGAGCAGCTTTCGCTGATGGCTATCCCTACTTCCCTGGAAATATCGATGGCTTGCTGGCAGCTGGGCATACCGGTCACTACCCTGAATGAGTACCTGCCCGACTGGACTTTTGACGGGGCCGACGAGATAGATCCGCGCTGCAACCTGATCAAGGGGCGCGGCGGAGCGATGTTCAAAGAGAAACTGCTGATCCGTTCGAGCCCCAAGGTTTATATCCTGGGAGACAGCAGCAAACGGGTAGAGCGGCTGGGAGAGCGTTTTCCCGTGCCGGTGGAGATTGTTCCTTTTACCTTGTCCGTGGTAGAGCGGTCGCTGTCGCATCTGGCTCCGCAAGGTATTGAGCTACGTATGGCAGAGGGGAAAGACGGGCCAGTGATCACGGAGAATGGCAATCTGATCTTAGATGTGTGGTTTGATCAGATCACCTCCGATCTGGAGAAAGAGATCAAAAGCATCACCGGAGTGGTAGAGAGTGGCCTCTTTCTGGATTATACGAATGTGGAAGCGGTATATATGGAGCCAAAGTAAGAGGTGAAGAACTCAGAAAAGTTTCTTTCCCGAGTTCTTTGTTCTGGCTGGAGATAGGGGAAGAGAGATAGAATTGATCCTTCTATAAACCATAGTGGAGCATACTATATGCCTCTTCTATGTATCGGTTGTATGAGTATTTGCAAGTAATTATTGTATACCTATACCTCCACCGCCCGGACCTACACCGTTCCTACCCGGGCCGCCGTTCCAGAGTTCACGCTCTTCTGTCCGGTTTCCTTCTTTGCTTTGCGGAAAGAAACATTTGGAGAATGTGGCTACAGTAGCTCCTGTGGATTTATTTACCAGATCAAACTTCACGCGTACATACCCATTGTAAGGCATAAATAGTCCGGCATCTGATCCTACCTGATTTTCTGTAGTGAATCTTTTACCGATATTGTAATAAGGTTGCATGCTCACCAATTCTTTCGGCAGAAAAGTTTGATTGGTAAATCTCTGTGGCAGCAACATATGATAGGACAGGTTTTTGATCTCACATTCCGCTGCTACCGCCGGATTCAATATAACATTTACCGGTAGTAGACGATAGGTATTGTTGCTATAAGTCGTTGTCAGCGTGGTTGTCCAATAGATATAAGTATCTATTTCTATCATGGGAGGTGTCTCCAGGTTCCATACTCCCAGGGGTGTATTATATAAGGGAGCATTTGTGTTACGTGCTCCCGGCACCGGAAATGGGGATATTTTCCATTGGTTGGTAGCTGTATAAGTGTTTAATTCTACCACACTGGTGGCCTCCAGACTAAGATCCACTTTCATGATATTTTCTTTGGGACCGCCGATCAGTGAATTCAGTACTCCTCCGAGGGTACTTGCCACCACGGATCCTTCCGAAGACATAATGGCTTTTATACCCTGTTTGGCTCCTGCTTCCAAACCGGAAGGGATCCATTTGGAGGCATTGGACTTCACATCGGTCCACAGTCCACTGAAAAAACTGTTCCCTTTTTTAATTTCAGAATCGATTTTATCGCCTAATGTATTACTGGTCGATTCCTGATCCAGGTAATAATTATGCTTTTCCGAAGTAGAACTATTATCTCCGAAGTTTAGTGTCAGATTGGGCTTGTTGGGAGCAGCAGAACGTATTTCTCCTTTTATGGTTCCGGAAGTTTCGATGTTTCCTGTTGTCGGAGTCAGTCTGGCTGCCCATATCATACTGGAAAAACGGGTATCACTCTGCAAATGAGGATCGTATGCGCACTCGATCTCCATTCCATACCATTGATTCGCCGCATAACCCAATGAACTGAGCACCCCGTTGCTCAGAGCAATATTGGGAGAGAAGCTGTAGAAGGCTGCCGCTTTGCGGTCATTGATAGGAGTAGGGATATCTGTTGTAAAGTTGAACAGACTACTTGGTTTATCGAGATTAATACCAATAAAGGTACTGTTGGAATCTGTTTTATCGGTTTTTGTTCCCAGTGCATAATAGAAAAACCGGAGTATACCTGTGTATTTGTTGTACAATGCGAAATACTTATTGTTCTGCGACTCCTGCATATTGCTGTATACCAGTACCCAGCCATTTTCCCGCGCGTAGAGACGCTGCTTTGTATCAGCAGCTTCGGCGTTCTTGTCGATCCAGTGATCCGGAATACCCAGCATTTGTGTACTACCTTCTGACCAGGGCAAGGTCAGGTGATGCGTTTTTCTTTCCTGATCCAGGGCTTCTATATGCGAGATCCTGTCCCAATCAAAATATCCCTGATTGAAAGAACCACGAGTAAATACTTCTGTGTCTTCTTCCTCTGTAATGGAAATCAATTCTGTATCCTGGCAACTTTGCCACAAAAACGATAATACGAAAATGAATATCATCCATTTCGCAGCAAGATGAATGTAAATGTGTTTCATAATGATTTGTTTTTGGTGAGTTTATTCTACGAAGGTATGCTATTTTTACATTTAGTATGTTTATAAACGGTTGTTTTTTTAATATAAAATAGGTTTTTAAGTAAAAATAAATTAAATAATTATTGTATGAATATCTTGATGTTGTATTTAAATTTATCTACTGATTAATAAATACAAAGCTATTGTCTTGTTATAATTTGATTATGCTATCCTTATCGATGTATGAAATAATATATTTATTATTATGTCAGAAAATCAGTGGTGGAAGTAAAATACAGAATGAAATGTAAGAGTATTTTGATATATGTGTGTTCTGTAAAAAATATATGTTATTGTCTGTTTATATATTAAAAATGGTGTCTGATTTAATGGCTTTTTTAACAACCTTTCTCGTTTCTCTTCTTTTTATTTCTTTATTTTTGTACATGTAGCACTTCTTATAT
>JAJBTC010000160.1 GCA_020861095.1 Bacteroides sp. | reverse complement strand
AATATATAAACTATAATAAAAGAAAAGTATACAGATAAAGAATTATATACCGGGGAAAGTGTTAAAAAAGAATATATAGTGCAACAAGAATCCGATACCTACCTGTCAGAGAACTTTCCCTGCCGGGTCAGGAAAGGAATGAGTCCTATTCTCTTATCTTTTCCTTATAAATCTCATACCTTGCGGTGATCTCCCTTACGAAATTATACGTTTCCGTTCCGCGGAAGTATCCGTTCTTACAGACCGGATCGGTGAAATACTCTTCGTTGCTTTTGAGAAGGATAAATGTCTCTACATTATCGTACCACACAAATTTGTTCTTCCCATACTTCTCTGCCAACGCCATGGCATCGTAGATATGTCCCAGCCCCGCGTTGTAGGCAGCCAGTACGAATTTCAGCCGTTCGCCCGGATCGGAGATCATTCCCAGGCTTTTTTCCGTGGCGGCTAAGTAGCGGATCGCTCCTTTGACGCTCTCTTCCGGATCGAAATCTCTCCCTTCCGGTACTCCCATGGCCCGGGCGGTGGCAGGCATCAGCTGCATCAGTCCTCTGGCGCCTGCCCAGGACACCACATCCGGATCGAAGTTAGACTCTTTATACGCCAGCGAGGCAAGCAATCGCCAGTCCCAGTTGATCTCTCTGGCATATTTCCGGAAAAGCGGGTCGAAGACAGAAATCTGTCCGCGGCTTGCAGAGAGCAGCGGCGCGTGTGGTACCAACACACTCTTACTGATCTCGAAGTACCGCTTCATACTGGCGGTATAGGCCGGAGAGGTCTGGTTCTCCAGATGCCATTGATTGGCAGCTTCGGCCAGTTCCGGACAGTCGCTGCGCACTGCCCACGAGGCGCGTTGGTCGAAACTGATACCCAGGTCGATATTCAGTCCCGGATGATAGGTTTTGTTGAGCCGGGCCACATCGTTGTCTGCCACCGTATAGTCGATCTCTTTTTTCACGACCTGTGTGATCAAATCTTCTATGGACAGGCTGTCCTCATCCGCAACATGAATACGTATCCCTCCGCCGAGTTCCTGATCTAAGTTCAATAGGCGTTCGTAGTGTTTACCGGGAAGCACATATATATCCTTACCGATCAGCTCCGTCACATCGGTAAGGGGTTTCTCCCTGTTCCCCGAACGCTGTACAATCACCTGATGGGTGATCACCTCCTCTCCGCAGAACAGAAGACTGTCCCGCCGTTCTTTCGTGATGGGCAACGGATAAGCGATCATATCCCCTTCACCTGCCACGAGTTTATGGATGAGCTCCGTTTCGTTCTTTGCCACCTCTACCCGCAGTTTTACTCCCAGGCTACGGGCAAACTGCTGACTCAGCTCGTACTGGAATCCCATCTCCTGTCCACGGTAGATGAAGTAGGAGGTAGAACTGTATAAGGTAAGTACCACCAATTCTCCGCTGTCTTTGATCTGCTGCAGATCCCGGCAGGAACTCTCCTCCGGCAGGGGTTGCTGCTTGCCGCGGCAACCTATCCCTGCGATCAGCATCCACACAAAAAAACAGGGAAGGAAAAAAGGGCTCAATGATCTTTTTTCTCTCACGTAATTTATCTGTTAATCATCTGCCTGCGGTCTCATAACCAGACAGCTTACAAATGTTTATGAATATACATCGTCAATATATCAATCGCTACCTGATTGTTTCCCCCTTCGGGAATGATCAGATCGGCGTATCGTTTGCACGGTTCGATAAACTGCAGGTGCATCGGTTTCAATACCCGTGTATATCGCTCCATCACCGCTTCGGCGGTACGTCCCCGTTCCACGATATCCCGCTGTATCACCCGGATCAGTCGTTCGTCCGGATCCGCGTCCACAAATAGTTTCAGGTCCATCATGCGGCGCAGGGTCGGATCACACAAGGCCAGGATACCCTCGATGATGATCACCTGCCGCGGTTCGATATGTATCGTTTCTTCCTGCCGGGTACAGGTCAGATACGAGTATGTCGGTTGTTCGATACTTCTGCCCTCTTTCAGCAGGGATACATGCTTCGAAAGGAGTTTCCATTCAAACGCGTCGGGATGATCGAAATTGATATTTTGTCTCTCTTCCACCGGTACATGGCTACTGTCTTTATAATATGAATCCTGAGGCAGTAATACTACTTCCCCTGCCGGAATACTTTCTACAATTTTACGTACCACAGTGGTCTTTCCCGATCCTGTGCCACCCGCGATTCCAATTATTAACATCCGTTTAATAGTATCTATTTGAAAAATAAAGTAATTTTGTCATCTCTTTCCAGGAGAATCTGTATACAAATATAAAAACAATTCATAAAAAAACAACCTATGGTCAAGCACATCGTACTATTTAAACTCAAAAATGAACTGTCTGCCGCGGAGAAGAAGGCCATGATGCACGCTTTCAAAACGGCTGTTGAAGCCCTTCCTGCCACCATTCCTGTCATTCGCCGTATAGAGGTCGGACTCAACGCGAATCCGCAGGAAACGTGGGATATCGCATTGTACAGTGAGTTCGATTCGATGGAAGATGTGGAAACCTATGCCACGCATCCCGATCATGTGGCTGCCGGAAAGATCATTGCCGATGCCAGGCAGGAACGTGCCTGTATAGATTATGAGATCTGACCGTTTACATCCATTGTTATTTCCTGCCGGATGTCCGGTATCGTAAAATAAATAATTGTTTCTGATTGATGAAAAGAATACTATCTCTGTTTTTCCTGCTTTCCGCTGTGTGGGTGCTCCAGGCCCAGATCCATGATCCGGTACAATTCAAAGTCGATTGGGTAGCTGTTTCCGACACGGAGGCAGAGATCCGTTTCACAGGCACGATCGATAGCGGGTGGCATGTCTACTCGACCGATCTTCCGTCGGGAGGTCCCATTGCCGCCACTTTCAATACAGATAAGAGGGAAGGGGTGGAACTGATCGGCACGTTGCAACCCGCAGGAGAGGAGATTGCCGCTTACGATGAAATTTTTAAAATGAATGTGCGGTACTTTGAAGACAAAGCGCAGTTCCATCAGAAACTCCGTATCGTGGGGTCCGCATATACCATCGAAGGTTTTCTGGAATACGGAGCTTGTCAGGATGAGATGTGCCTGCCTCCTACGGCTGTCAATTTCGCCTTTTCCGGAACAGGAGCGTCTACCGTTCCCGCCGCAACTACACAGCCGGAGGCTGGAGAAGCCATGCCTCTTCCTTCCGTAGAAGAGCCTGCCGCTGATGTAGAAACACAAGAGGCGGAACAGACGATGGGACCCGATCAGGCCACTGTCGATTACTGGAAACCCGTGATCGGGGCATTGAATGCCTTCGGTGAGGAGGCGGCTACTCAGGATCGCGGTTGGATCGCTATTTTCTTTTTCGGATTTCTGGGAGGTTTGCTGGCGTTGTTCACTCCGTGTGTATGGCCCATCATCCCGATGACAGTCAGCTTTTTCCTCAAACGCACCAAAGACAAAGCCAAAGGGATCCGGGATGCCATTACGTATGGGATCTCCATTGTAGTGATCTATGTTACCTTAGGCATCACTATTACCTTAGCCTTTGGTCCCAATGCCCTGAACGCGCTCTCTACCAATGCCGTATTTAATATTCTCTTTTTTCTCATGCTGGTGGTCTTCGCCGCTTCTTTCTTCGGAGCGTTTGAGATCACCCTTCCTTCCCGGTGGAGCAATGCAGTAGACAGCAAAGCGGAAGCCACCACCGGGCTCATCAGTATTTTCCTGATGGCTTTTACCCTGGCTTTGGTCTCTTTTTCCTGCACGGGCCCTATCATCGGATTGGTGCTGGTAGAGGTGGCCACTACCGGAAATACGCTGGGCCCCGCCATTTGTATGTTTGGGTTTGCTCTGGCACTGGCTCTGCCTTTTACGCTGTTTGCTCTTTTCCCCTCCTGGCTCAAGTCGATGCCCAAATCGGGAGGATGGATGAATGTGATCAAAGTAGTGCTGGGATTCCTGGAACTTGCTTTTGCTCTGAAGTTCCTCTCTGTAGCCGATCTGGCATACGGCTGGGGAATGCTGGACCGGGAAACATTCCTGGCTTTGTGGATCGTGATCTTTGGCCTGCTGGGAATGTATCTGCTGGGCAAACTCAAGTTTCCGCATGACGATGACAACACCCGCGTCAGTGTGCCGCGTTTTTTCATGGCGCTCATCTCGCTGGCTTTTGCGGTATATATGGTTCCGGGACTCTGGGGGGCACCCCTGAAAGCGGTCAGTGCGTTTGCACCGCCGCTGCATACGCAGGATTTCAATCTCTACAACAAAGAGGTACATGCCCGGTTCGATGATTACGATCTGGGTATGGAATATGCCCGCCGGGCGGGAAAGCCGGTGATGCTTGATTTCACGGGATACGGATGTGTCAACTGCCGGAAAATGGAACTGGCCGTATGGACCGATCCGCAGGTGAGCCACCTGATAGAAAATGAATATGTCCTTATTACCCTGTATGTAGATAACAAACAGAAACTCCCTGAACCCATCAGGGTGATGGAAGGGAATAAAGAACGTATCTTGCGTACGGTAGGTGATAAATGGAGCTACCTGCAAAGTGTCAAGTTCGGCTCCAATGCGCAGCCGTTTTACGTATTGTTGGACAACGAAGGTAACCCTCTGAATAAGTCGTATGCTTACGACGAGAATGTTTCTCTGTATGTAGATTTCCTGCAGAAGGGACTGGACAATTATAAAAAGTAAAACAAAACATCGGAATGTTTACGATGGGACGATTTACGATTGAAAATACCATTCATAAGTCCGCCTAACGATCTGTACATCCACTTGTAGAGACGCATATTTGCGTCTCCGCGATGTACGTCCAACACACAGGTATTTCTTTCATCCATATTGTATGTCTTCCTAAAGTATATATAACTCAATAAAAATTACTTTATATTTTCATACAAATGTGTTTGATCATACATCTGATAGAAAAGGGTTAATCACCTATTATCCTATCAAACACATAGCTGTATGGGACTACACCGCGGAGACGCACGCCGTGCGTCTCTACAGGAGTGTGCTTTCATCCGAGCTACAACTCATTTAGTTTGTAATAATCAGGTATATTTTCAATCGTAAATCGTCCAACGTATCTTCGTACCAATTATCACATCATAGTCATAACCGAAGGGGAGGATCTTCCCTTACTTTTTCACGCGAAAATATCGCTCCGCTGTATATAAGCGATCACATCGCCTTTCCCTACAATGGCACCTTGTCCGGCACAGATCTCTACCACACGTCCTGTGAAAGCGGCTGTTACTTTATCGTATTCTCCCCAGGGAGTAGAGAGGTAACAGAACACCTCATCGTGCAGGTATTTCCTGCCGATAAACGGGGCGGTTGACGGACCTTCGATAGCTATTTCCCAGAGAACTTGTCCCTTGTTGGGAGCCACCACCGGGTAGGCTTTGGCACGTCTGATCCTTTGGATCTCCTCTTTGGAAAGGGTATGCTTAGACTCAGCTATGTCTTTGGCACGTTGCAGATCCTCTTCAAAGCGTTTCTTCGCTTCTCCCGATTTGTAGGCCCGGTATTGCCGGTCGTGCATGGCAAACTCAAACAATTCTTCATCATCCTCTCCGTATGCCCAGCCCTTCTCATTCATCTCTTTACGGAACCGGTCCAGTTCGTCCGGGAAATTCAGCTGAGGGTCCGCCTCCGTAAATTCATATCCGTTTTTCCGGGCCAGTTCTGTAATTTCCGGAGCCAGCTTTCCCGGAAGTTTTCCACTTCTTCCCAGGATCATATCCCAGGTATGCCTGTCGATCATCGTCCAGCGTTCTTCTCCTTTGATCAGCTGCATCACGTTCATCAGAGCCACATTCTTTACATACTGGCTAAAAGGAGTTACCAGCGGAGGATAACCCAGTCTGGGCCATACATAGGAGACCTCTTCGAACAATATCACCAGCAGTTCATCGATATGCAAAGGTGCTCGGTTCTGCTCCTTCAGGATCAGATTGATGCCGGCATGCACCCCTTTCAGGTCTGCCATCATAGAGCCCATCATGCCACCGGGCAGTCCGCAGCCCAACAACAGCGATGAGGTATGCTGGTTGGTAGCGTCCATGAAATAGCCTAAGAAATCATCGATAAATTCCTGTGTCAGCGAACGGGCTTTCATATAGGCAGTCATGTTGATCTCAGGAACCTGGAATCCGGCCTCTTTCAGCATGGCCTGCACGGAGATCACGTCCGGATGCACCTTTCCCCAGGAGATAGGCTCCATGGCCACATCAATGATATCCGCTCCATTCTCACAAACCTCCAGGATCGATGCCATGGAAAGTCCCGGACCCGAATGACCGTGATACTGGATCAGTACCCCGGGATATTTTTCTTTGATATTTCGGGTGATCTTACCCAATACCGCCGGGCGTCCCACCCCGGCCATGTCTTTCAGGCAGATCTCTGTGGCGCCGGCTTCGATCAGCTGTCCGGCTATGTCTGTGTAATACGCTACCGTATGCACCGGCGAATGCGTGATACATAAAGTACCCTGAGGCACCATGCCTGCTTCCAGGGCGTATCCGATGGAAGGAATGATGTTGCGCACATCGTTCAGGCCGCAAAAGATCCGGGTGATATCCACTCCCTGCGCTTTCTTTACTTTATACATCATTTTCCGCACATCCGCGGGAACACCGTACATCCGGATGCCGTTGAGACCTCTGTCCAGCATATGCGTCCGGATCCCGGCTTCCCGGAAAGGCCGCGTGAAGGCCCGCACTGCCTGGTTGGGATTTTCGCCGTACAGCAGATTCACTTGCTCAAAAGCACCTCCATTGGTTTCGACCCGCGCGAAACAATTCATTTCCACGATCCAGGGAGCGATCTTTTCCAATTGATCCACTCTGGGCTGGTACTTACCGGAAGACTGCCACATGTCGCGGTACACCAGACTGAATTTAATCTCTTTTTTCATAACAATGAAAGTTAGTAGGTTAGCACAGAGGTTAGAAGATCTCTGTAGACAAATAAAAACATTTCAACAGAAATGAGAAAATAGTTTGAATGTTTTTTGTATACATATGAATGTGTTTTATATCATATAGATAATAAATGGTTTTCAATATAGGAAATTTGGAAATGTTTTCTATATTTGTATCTTGAGAGAGGATGCTCTTCCTGACAAAATGTCAATCAAGCGGAAAACGTGATGGACCGGCATCCGCGCCGGGGCGGAACCCGGTAAGAAAACAGCCGGAGGTATGAAGTTCATGAGATACCTCCGGCTGTTTTTGTGTGTAGTCACACTATCTGTCATTTGTGTTTTGTTGTTTCCCGGGCTTGTCGCAGGTACATACCACAGAGTGGTCTGTGTCTGGTCTCGCGGTTACGGAGTTTTGTGTTCCCGGGGCTGTGTAAAATACTCAATGATGTATTTCAGTGTATGTTCCATATACAGGCTGATCTCGTTGTAACCTTCCAGCAGTCCCTCTCTGCGGGCTCTGGGAAAGAAGAGCCTGGCCTGCTCGAAATAGGGAACGGTAAACCTGCGGATAAAATCGGCAAACTCTGCATAATTGGCCACCTGGGAGATGGATTCTCTCTCCGGATTGGAGATGTATCCGGTATCTAAGAAGAAGGTCAGATTCTGTGGCAGGAACTTTAGAAATTCGTACAGTTCCATGCTGTTCCTGTCCGGATGATGGGAGTAGGGATAACACCTGGCAAATGTTTGCAGAGGAGAGGCATTGTAGTGGTGAACGATCCTGAACTGACCGGCAATGAACTGGCCGGAAACCGGGTCCGGTTCGTTCGTCCATTCCACATACCCATCCTGGGGTTTTTCGATCAGCTGTCCGCAACAATCGCAGACAAACTGAGTGAGGGGTTCTAACATCATATGATTTCAGTGTAAGGTTATATCCAAAGGTAAGAAAAATAATGAGAAAGTGGTGTCGGAGCGTGCGTGTTTCTTGCTTTTTATTTCAACTTTGCGGCGGATGTTCCGTAACCGGAGTAAAATTCTTATATTTGACCCCTGAATATATCCTGAAAAGCAGACGCGATGAAAAAAATAATCAATCCCTGGAAAGGACTCGAAGGGTACAACTGCTTCGGTTGTGCTCCTGACAATGAGGCTGGTGTGAAAATGGAATTTTACGAAGACGGTGACGATATAGTGAGTGTATGGCATCCCCGACCCGAATACCAGGGTTGGATCGATACCCTGCACGGAGGCATTCAGGCTGTTTTGCTCGATGAGATCTGTGCCTGGGTCATTTTGCGTAAATTACAGACCACCGGAGTTACTTCCAAAATGGAGACCCGTTATATGAAGTCTGTCTGCACCACCGATGACCATGTCGTACTGCGCGCCCGTATCCGGGAACGCAAACGGAACATTATCCTGGTAGAGGCTTTTCTCTACAACCAGCAGGGAGAGCTATGTACGAAAGCCTTATGCACCTATTTTACTTTCCCTCCGGAGAAAGCGCGTACCGAAATGCGGTTTATGGAATGTGTGCTGGAAGAGGAAGAAACGAAATGATTTACGATTCAAAATCCCATTCATATACAATGTACCTGATTACCTGTAGAGACGCACGGCGTGCGTCTCAGCGATGTAGGTCCAATCTACAGGTTTTTTTTGATCAATGAGATGTGTCTTTTTTATGAGATGTATATATAATCCAATAAAATTAACCATCCGTTTTCATACACATGTGTTCGGACAAATACGTACCTGTCTTATACCGCGGAGACGTACGCCGTACGTCTTTACAAGTGGATGCCACAGAGCGTCAGGTATAATCGGAGTGTCTGATGTCTTTTCAATCGTAAATCGTCCAACGTTCCTTCGTGTGAATGACCACATACTGGTCGTGACCGAAGGGGATAATCGTAAATAGCGTAGTATCCACAATCATCAGACAAGTAACCCCCAGGTAACTTCCCGGACAATATAGAAAGGAAACAGGAAGTTTTTGTGATAATTGTTTGGCTGTTTACCGCAAATGGTTTATTTTTGTCGCATCATTCATCATAAACTATGTTTTATACAACTACACATCATCATCATTCTCCTGACGAATAATTCGGTGGGCTGCATGATATTTGTGTAAAATAAGATATGTAGAGGCTTGCCGGCAGGTAAGCCTTTTTTGTTTACGATGTACGGATGTACGATGTACGGTTTGATTAACATTTTGAGGATCACCATCGGAATCTGAGGGATTTTTTACAGTAGTAATGTGAGAACTGTTCCCAAAGAGAGATGTCCAGGGTACCCCTGTACAATTTGGAGTTATCCACAGGTGAACGATCTGAAGTATCCGGAAGATACGTATGAACCGTAGAAATCGGATTCATTAAATAAAACAGAATAAACAACAATATACCATTAAGAATTATGTTAAGAATCGCAGTGCAGGCCAAAGGCCGGTTGTATGAAGAGACCATGGCTCTGTTGGCAGAGTCGGATATCAAGTTGAGCTCTTCCAAACGTACGTTGCTCGTACAGTCGTCCAACTTCCCTATGGAGGTATTGTTCCTTCGTGACGACGACATTCCTCAGTCAGTGGCTACCGGGGTAGCGGATCTGGGAGTGGTAGGAGAAAATGAATTTGTAGAAAAAGGAGAAGAGGCCGATATCATCAAACGGCTGGGTTTCAGTAAGTGCCGGCTTTCTCTGGCTATCCCTAAAGACATAGAATACAACGGACTATCCTGGTTCCATGGAAAGAAGATCGCTACTTCCTATCCGGTCATTCTCAACCATCATATGAAGGCTCACGGAGTGAAAGCGGAAGTACACGTGATCACCGGATCGGTAGAGGTGGCACCCGGTATCGGGTTGGTTGTTTTTTGTTTGTTTAGGGGAAGTTCGTGATCGACACGCGGAAGC
>JAJBTC010000021.1 GCA_020861095.1 Bacteroides sp. | reverse complement strand
ACCTATAAAAGAAGAGTTATGCGAACGAGGAAATAAATCAAAAGGCAGCTGGAAGACTTTAAGAAGAAAAAATATATTATGGAATAACTGAAATCGTTGGAGTTACAGAAGAAGAAAAGTAAACTAACAGAAAATCAGCAACAATGAAAAAGCGTTTACGAAAAAAATTACATAAGGGGGAATTTCAACAATATGGAATATCCATTTGGATTCCTGTTACCACAGAGTCCGTTGAGGCGACATTGGATACGATTACTGATATAGCCGACTCATATAAATTATTATTTTGTGGTGGTGGTTTGGGGCGATTTGTGCTTCCCGCTGAAAAATATGGAGATTTGGAAATGCCCAGCAAAATAGAATACTTAATAATGAGTATTGCTTTAGAACCTGAAATACTTCTCAATGGTATAATTGGTTACTTTATAAATCCCACTGGAATAGATATTCCTGTTGATATGGCGGATAAATTAAAAATAGATTTAGAAAAAGTATTGACAGTGGATTTTAAAATCAATTGCCGGATAGGTTTGTGGAAATAAGGAACAACAAAAAAACTATGTCTGACGATAAAAAACAACAAACAACCAACAAACAGCCAATTCAGCCTATATTAGAATAATACAGTATATCTACAAAATGAGTTTCTCTTACTTCGTCGTCTACAGAGAAATTGATTATCTGTAGAGACGCACGGCGTGCGTCTCCGCGATACATGTCCAACACAGAGGTGTGCGTCTCCGCGGTGCAGGTCCAACAAAAAGATGACATGCCGCCTTTCCATTCGGTGTGCTCAGACGCACGCCGTGCGTCTCTACAAGATGCTGCAAGGTATCAAAAAAATAACGCCAAAATCAGGTATAACCTTGATCTCAGCGTTATTAAGCGTTTTTGAGGTAAAGCCGCTTCGTACACCCTCAGAGATTCGAACTCTGGACCCACTGATTAAGAGTCAGTTGCTCTACCAACTGAGCTAAGAGTGCATTTCTTTTTTGCGATTGCAAAGATATTTTTTTATTTAAACCAGCCAAATTATCCAGGGAGTTTTTCGGGGAAAATATGTACTTTTATTCAAACTCGTAAGGTCCTGTGGGGCTATTTCGTTTTAAAGCAATCAGTTGCACATCCTTACCCACCAGTACTCCTTTGGCACGTAGTTGCCACTCCACAGTCTTATAGGCCAGTTCGGGATGGTTGTTGTCTTTGCTGAGGTGGCAGAGCCAGATATATCGCAGGTGTTCCTGGATATTCTCCGCGAGGAAATCAGCAGTATCCGCGTTGCACATGTGTCCGGATGGGCTGGATATGCGTTGTTTCAGATAGGCCGGGTAGCGTCCCATCCGTAACATCTCACGATCGTAGTTTGCCTCGAGGATCAGGTAATGAGCCTTGTGAATGTAGCTGGCGGCCGTGGGGGTGATCTCTCCCAGGTCGGTGAGGAAAGAAAACACTTTTCCGTCTATCTCTATGGAGTAACCTACATTGTCCGTACCATCGTGAGGGACATCAAAAGAGGTGATGCGGAAATCTTCCAGCTGATAGGGTTGCTCTTTTTCCAGGTAGCGTACACAGGAATAGATCTTCTCCGTCATGCAGTAGCTGCGATTGATCCCATCATGCATCAATGGAGTTGTATAGACAGGGATATGATATTTCTCTCCCAGCGTACCCACCGCTTTGATATGATCGGCATGATCGTGTGTCACAAAGATGCCTCTGATCATGTCTAAACTGACATTCGCCTCTTTCAGATGCTTGCGTATGGTGCGTATTCCTATTCCTGCGTCGATCAGTATTCCGTATGTTGGGGTGCCCAGATAGTAGCAATTTCCGCTGCTGCCACTTGCCAGACTTATAAATTTGATTTTCATTCTGTAGTCCTTTCAAAAAAAAATGCCGTCCGCTTTTGTGCAAAGTGACGGCAAATATAAGCAAAAAAAAGACATTCTTCTCAGGAAGAGATCGCTTTCTTTTTGTCAAGATACGAAGTAAGCGCGCCATACAGCAGCAAAGCAACCGCTGCTATCAGGCCAATGGCCGCGAAATAGTACCAGATGTAGTGAGCATGTACACTGGCTGCCTCCCAGGCTTCGCGACTATCGAAAAGGAGTGGATCAGGGCAGTAGCGGTCGAGCAGCACCCCAGCCAGTCCGAATGCGAACAGAGAAGAAAGAAACGAGTGCAGATGGCTGAATCCCAGATACATCCCTTCTTCACCTTTGGGAGCCTGCAAGGAAAAATACTCCAGATAACGCGGAGAGATAAAACATTCGGCCAGTGCCTGTACCACGATCCCCACGATCATCATCAGTGTGATGTTGCTCAGACCGGAGAGAACTTCACTTCCCAACAGATTGCCGCAAGCCATCAGCAGTGCCGATACCGGGATCAGGAACATTCCTATACTCATGGAGAAGATCGCGCTCTTCTTAGATAGCATGCGGGTAATGAAACCTACAAAAAGCACAACAACAAACGGATTCACATTGGCAATCCATCCCGGTTGCGCCCCTTCACCAGCCATACGAAGCACGTACTTAGGCATAGTGGCATACAATTGTTGCTGCACAGTCCAAAAGCCTGTTACAATCAGAATAAGCAACAGCAAACACCAGTTGAGAAGGATCCGCAGGAATCCGCGGCCAATATCGGCCATGCTCTTTCCTTCACCAGCAGTATGCGCCGATTTGTAAAGCAGGACCACAGCGATAAGCGCGATGAACGTCATGATACCCGCGAAGTAATTGATATAAATATATGCCTGCTCACCAATTAAGTGGCGTAAAGGGTCGATAATCGTTTTCCCGGTAAAGGCTCCGATATTGACCATCATATAAAATATGGAATAGCCGCGGGCCCGGTTGGTTTCCGTAGTCTCTTTGGCGATAGAGGCAGAGATAACGGATTTGATGAAAGAGCCTCCTACCATGATGAGGAAAAGCACAGGGACGATCAGCCATTTTTCCTGACTCGCGGGCAATCCGGTGAAGTGTGTGGTATCTCCGTAAATAACCAGTCCGGAGGATTCAAGCAACGTAGGCAGCACCGCAAGTCCGAAATAACCGACGGTAAGCAAGGTAAAAGCAGTGATCATGGACTTGCGGAATCCGATCTTATCCGCATACGCACCAGTGAAAAGAGGAAGCAGATACAATCCTCCGGAAAAGAGCCCGGAGATCCAGCTGGCTTCAATGTCATTGAACCCTAACACTCTGGATAGATAGAGGGTAATTACAATAAAAAAGGCATAGTAGGACATCCTTTCCAGGAGTTCAACAGAATTGCTGACCCAGAACGCGCGGGAAAATCCTTTCAATGTCGTGGCAGGTTGGTTCATTTAATTTTTATTTATTAAAATTTATCACGCGCAAAGATAAAGATAAGATTTACGATGGACAAATTTACGATGGACGATTGAAGTATCTCCCGTCGCATCCTCTCTGGCAGGGCATATCCTGACAGCCATCTCCGGCATGATTCTCCGTTTGTACGGAACAGAGACAAAAACCGGTCTCCGGAGCAAAACAAGGTTGGTTTGGATCAATTGTGATAGGATTTAAAACTTTTTTGTTGATTATTCAACCTGAAAGCGGCAAATAAGGGCTACTATTGCAAAGTCTATCTGATAGCATACGATATGAAACCAAACTGTTTAATTTTGTTATTCTCCATATTCTCATCTGTCTCTTCCGTATCGGCACAAAAACTGTGGGTACCGGATACACTATTGAATCGGCAGATCTATGAGACCGGGCTCATTCACAGCCCTCTTCCTGTAGACGCGTCCCGGTCTTATGAGGCTATCGGAAGACAGAAAAAGATTGTATCTTCCAGACCTCTGTCTATACCCAAAGACCTCCACGGATGGAAACATTCGGGAAAAGGAGAGATGGCTTATTCTATAGAGAGAACCCTTTCCGGAGACGGCAGTCTGAAGCTGCACTATGCCACCTCTACAGGTGAACGGGCTGTGGGCTCTCCCGATGATCCGGATTATGCCACCTATGGGAACGCGGGAGTGATTTTTGAGGTGGGTGAAGAGAATTGGGAAGGATTCAACCGCATCGCCTTCCATATTTACCCGGACTGTGACGGGGCCCGCGTCGTCAATATGAATCTTTTTTTTCACAACGATAGCGATACGATCAAAGCAGGATACAATCAGCCTTCCGGCGCTCATCTGATCAATCTGGTAAACAAACAGTGGAACACCTGTTTTCTGGATATAGACGAATACCAGCGCGACCGGGTGAAACAGATCGGGATGTATACTTCGATCCGGGGAAATGACAGAACGACGGGGGAGACGGCAACCTATTATATAGATCAGATTGAATTGCAGCAGACAGAAGATCCGGAAATTGTAAGTGGCTGGATGCCAAAAGAAGGCCGGATCGTATATTCGACCAGCGGATATGCCAGCGGAAGTCCGAAAACAGCTATTCTCAACGGAGACGGAGAGCCAGCCGGGCGGCTCTATCAATTGGTTGACGCAAAGAGTGGCCAGGTGGTTTTTGAAAGGAAGATCCGCAGAGAGAATACCTCCCTGGGCAGCTTAGATGTCATCGACTTTACGGAATTTGATCAGCATGGCGAATATCATATCCAGGCAGGAACAGGGAAGACTCCCTCGTTCCGTATCGGAGACCGGATCTGGGACCCATCGCTCTGGCGTGTACTGAATTTTATCTTTTGTCAACGCTGCGGATATGCCGTTCCGGGAATACACAGTACCTGCCACCTGGATCTCTATTCGGAACACGATGGAAAAATGATTTCTTACGCGGGCGGCTGGCACGATGCCGGCGACCTGTCCCAGCAGACCTTGCAGACAGGAGATGTAACCTATTCTCTGCTTGAGTTATACAACAAACTGAAGAAAAGCAATATGCCTCTGGCAATGCGCCTGCTCGAAGAGGCCGAGTGGGGGCTAGAGTTTATTCTGAAAAACCGCTATGGAGACGGCTGCCGTGCAAGCAGCATGGGACTGCTGATCTGGCAGGACGGCATCCTGAGAACCACAGACGACATCACTTCCGTGCGTGTGCAGAACCTGGCGTTTGACAATTTTCTATATGCCGCCTACGAAGCCTACGCCGCGATGACGCTGGACAGAGATCCGATGTTGCAGGAATACCTGGTGAAGGTAGCCAGGGAAGATTTCGGTTTCGCTATGGACAGGCACGAACAGGTCGGATATGGCGAATTCTATCATCTCTACGAACACAGTTACCATACTTCGGAAAGCCAGTACATGGCCACCATTTCCTGGTCTGCAAGTATGTTGTACAAGCTGACCGGCGATCCGGAATACGCGCGCATTGCCGCGGAATATATCCGTTATACGCTGGACTGTCAGCGCAAGGAACCCCTGAGCAAAGAAAATGATATGCGTGGTTTCTTCTACCGCGACACCACGCGCCGCTCCATTGTACATTCCATTCATCAGTCCAGAGAGCAGATCTTCATGCAGGCCATGACCCTGTTGTGTGAGACACAACCCGGACATCCCGATTATCCGCAGTGGAGGGAGTCTGTCCGGATATATGGAGAATACCTGAAACAGCTGATGCCGTACACAGCCCCCTATGGCATGATCCCAAGTGGTGTGTATCATGTGGAAGAGTATAAAGACTCCACCGGATTTTATCGTTTGCATCTGTTTTCCCCCAAAAACGCGGAGGAACTTTATTCAGAACAGGTGAAAAAAGGAGTACAACTGGACGAAGCTCATTACCTGAAACGTTTTCCCGTCTGGTTCAGTATATTCAATGGGAATACAGCCATCCATCTCTCCACCGGTAAATCAGCAGCTATATGCGGGAACTTCCTGAAAGATAAAGAATTGCTGGATATGGGGCTGGAACAGCTCTACTGGACGGTGGGTAAGAACCCGTTTGGCCAGTCCCTGATCTATGGAGAGGGGTATAATTATCCGCAACTGAACAACTTCTCGTCCGGTGAGATCACAGGTGCCATCCCCGTAGGGATCCGTACACTGGGAAATGAAGACATCCCTTACTGGCCGCACACCAACAATGCCTGCTACAAAGAGGTATGGGTGACTTCCGCGGGCAAGTGGTTGTCTTTGATTGCGGAATATTAGTTATCGACACAATACCGTTACACATTTATAAAATGAATCAGATGAAAAACATTACATTGTATTTTACTATGCTGCTGTTGACCGTGGGCCAGTTGCTCTGGGCACAGAGCCCGGCGGGCTATCCGGCCAGCTATGCCAATGGACCCAGATTCAAGGCGCTCGTGTTTTACACGCATCATGCGGAAGAAGCGCACGTGGACTTCTCGTTACAGGCAGTGGAGTTCTTTAAAAAGCTCAATTATGGGAACGGGTTTATTTTGGATATTACTACCAATCTTTCGGATTATCCTTACGAGAAACTGAAAGAGTATGATATCGTAGTGATGCTCGATGGCTATCCCTCTTCCCAGGCGGAACGGGACGCTTTTGAGCAGTATATGGAGAACGGAGGAGGCTGGATGGGATTCCATGTAGCCGCGTACAACGACAAACATACCCACTGGCCCTGGTTTGTGGACTTCCTGGGCGGAGGAGTGTTTTACTGCAACAACTGGCCTCCGCAACCTGTACTTGTAGAGGTAGACAATCCCGATCATCCGATCACACGAAGTCTTCCCGTTTCTTTCGTTGTTCCGGCAAGTGAGTGGTATCAGTGGACACCCAGCCCGAGAGAAAATAAGGACGTGGAGGTATTGCTCTCTATTTCCGAAAAGAATTATCCACTGGGCATAAAGGACGTGGTGAACTTCGGGGATTTCCCGGTAGTATGGACACATACGAAGTATCGGATGATCTATCTGAACATGGGGCATGGAGACGAAGAATTTACAGATGCCACGCAGAACCTGCTATTTATCAATGCTTTCCGATGGGTGCTTAGTACAGATAAAAAGGGAAATCCTTTCCGGTAATGTGGTTTTGATCCGGACCTATGATAAAAACGAACGACCGAACCTCAAAAATAAGAGGTATAATCAATAGGTAACTACATATGTATTAACTTAACTCACAGATGAGCTGTACATGGCACTTAGATGGATGGTTACACCCGGCCCCCTTCCGGGTGTAATTTATCCGGTTTCATTTTACCATTTAACATATGACAACGATGAGAACAAATTTTTTGAGCGTACTACCCTTGCTGCTTGTTGCATTTACTTTCTGTGCATGCACTCCCGAAGAACCCAAAGTGCTTACAGTGTACTATTCACACTGGGGCGGAACTGAGATCCTTGCCAACATGATCCATGCCAGCGTAGGAGGAGATATGTTTGTGATCGAGCCTGTTACTCCTTATCCTGCCGAGGGTACCCATGCTGCCGTACAGAAACATGTGGACGAAGGCTTTCTGCCGCCTCTGAAAAAAAGGTGGACAACTTAGCATCGTATGATGTCATCTTTATCGGAACTCCTAACTGGTTCAACACGATGGCTCTTCCGGTGAAAACATTCCTTTTGGAAAATGACCTGACCGGTAAGAAGATCGTACCTTTTGCGACCTATGGAGGAAGTGTAGGCGATTGCCTGACCGACATGGTGAAAATGGCTCCCCTGTCTACTCCATTGGAAGGATTTGCCGTCAGTGGCGATGAGGTGAAAAATTCCGGAGAGGGGGTTCGGGTACGTATGGAAGAATGGTTGCAGACGATCACACCGGAATTGAAGAAATAAAAAGAAGGTATTTTCTTCTCTCTCCGAAGAAGACGCTTGTCCGGAAAAGAAAAAGTTGTTTTTTATGTACTCTCACACATGCTTCGGAAAGAAAGAGCCACGATTGCCCGGAACAGGTAAGAATGGCTCTTTACTTTTTTCCGGTAAGGATTTCGCCACTTTGTTTGATCTGCGCAATAGTTATTCAACCTTTTTTATCAATATATGAACCCTGTCTGTTATATTTGTGCGTAATATTGCATCTGACAACAACCATCCAAAGAAAAACCATGAAAACGAAACATCTCTTATTCCTATGTATCGTGCTGTTCTTTGCGGCATGCAAACAAGAAAAGCAGAACAATTCAGCAGAAAAGATCGTAGTTGCCTATGTTACTTCCTGGAGTGATGTGATGCCCGACGCTACCTACCTCACACACATCAATTACGCGTTTGGGCATGTGAATGAAGAATTCGACGGCGTGCGTATAGACAACGAAGAACGACTGAAACAGATCGTTGCTTTGAAGAAACATGCTCCCCATCTGAAGGTCTTGCTATCTATCGGAGGTTGGGGAAGTGGCCGGTTCAGTGAAATGGCAGCCGATGAAATTCTCCGGAGATCGTTTGCCGGAGACTGCCAGCGAGTGGTCAGTGAGTTTGAACTGGACGGTATTGATATCGACTGGGAATACCCGACAAGTTCCATGGCAAATATTTCCGCTTCGCCGGACGACACCTCCAACTATACATTGCTGATGCGTGACATTCGCTAGGCTATCGGAGAGGACAAACTCCTGACCCAGGCTACCGCAGCTTCTGCCAGATATATAGATTTCCGCGCATTGGATCCTTACATTGACTTCACTAACGTAATGGCGTACGATATGGGATTTGCGCCTTACTTCAATTCTCCTCTGTATCGTTCGGAGAATGTAGATCAGCTCTGTGCCGATGAGGCGGTGAAGGCCCACCTGGAAGCCGGAGTTCCCAGACATAAATTAGTGATGGGACTCGCGTTTTACGGACGGGGCATCGAAGGATTCGCACGTCCCAAAGACCTGACAACCGTACATCTGACCGAAGGATATATAGCCTGCTGGGACAGCCTGGCACAAGTGCCATATCTGACCGACTCCGTGGGAAATATAGTCTACGGATATGAGAACCTGGAGTCACTGGCTATCAAATGTGAATACATAAACGCGAACGACCTTAAAGGAGCGATGTTCTGGTCGTATACCGGCGACAACGAAGCGGGAGACCTGAGACGTACGGTATATCAGACATTGAACCCGATACATTGACATTCTCCGGAATTATCCTGGAAGATCACGACAACGATAGGAAATACGAATTGTATCGGTGTTATTTTCAGGATGGTAAGTTCCGTGTAGACGAATCGGGCAACAATTTGTCTGTGACCTGGGTATACGATCGCTTGGAATGGATCGATGAAGAAATCACATTCAACACACCCGGAGAATGATCATGAAAAAATACATAACAATCTTCGTTATATGTATCCTGTGTACCGGTAACTCTGTACATACTTTCACACAAAAGAAGATCAAAGCCATGATCGTGATCGTCACCAGACAGGACGGAAGCCATTGGTGGCAGGGTGGAAGTGAGGCCATCCGGATGACTCTGGAGAACAGTAATCTGTTTACAGTAGATATACACGTCACTCCTATATGGAATGAAGACATAAGTACCCACCATCCGGATTTCAGCAATTACGACCTGGTGATCATCAATTACGGAGGCACTACCTGGACCGAACCTACGCGAAAGAGTTTTGAAAACTATATAGCGGCAGGTGGAGGCGTAGTGGTGGTACACTCTTCTGTAGCCTCGCTAACCAAACGAACACCACTGCGACCGAGTTGCTTGGCTTTCATGCCCAGAAACAAACGCTGCTGGTGTTCGTCCGATTTCTTGTACTATCTAATTTCGTATCCTGTTATTATCAGCAATACAAACTATGTGAAACACACAGAGTTACCAGGTTATTTTTAAAACGTTACTAAAATCATTATATAAATTATAATGAAGCACTTTTTTTATAGCAACCAAATTTTATTAACCAATGATACTTCCACTGGTTCAGATGCTTTGCCTAATACATACTTTTCAAATCATTTTGAGTGACAGTAATGGTTTTAACTATTGGAGTTTGTAAACTTATACATGAACTTCCGGAACCACAAGTGACAACATAAGTTCCTGGTTTTGTAAATTTAACTGTAATTTGATTATTTATTTGTCCAATAATAGTAGAACCGTCAATGGGATAAACAC
>JAJBTC010000030.1 GCA_020861095.1 Bacteroides sp. | reverse complement strand
GTAAGCCAGCAGATTTACAGTCTGCCCCATTTGGCCACTCTGGTATTTGCCCTTTTTGCAAGTAAGTTTCATTCTCAATTGCGAATGCAAAGATATGACTTTTATTTTAAACTCCAAGCAAAATCGATCATTTTTATTGCTGTAACAGCACATTCGTCTCCTTTGTTTCCCAGCTTTCCTCCGGCCCGGTCAAGTGCCTGCTGCATATCCAGCGTAGTGATCAGACCGTAAATCACTGGTATCTCGCCGCTTGTGTTGAGCTGTGCAATTCCCTGGGTGGTGCCCATACAAACGTAGTCGAAATGAGGAGTGTCTCCTTTGATCACGCAACCGATAGCGATCACCGCGTCTACTTTGCCACAGCGGGCCAATTGATTGGCGCCAAAGGTAAGTTCGAAACTACCGGGAACGGTTTTGATAAGGATATTTTCCTGTTTCGCTCCATGTCGCCGGAGGGTATTTACAACTCCTTCTAAGAGGGCTCCTGTGATCTCACTGTTCCATTCGGAAACAACGATCCCGAATCGCATCTTTGCCGCGTCGGGAACAGATCCGAAATCGTAATCAGATAGGTTGTGAAAAGCTGTTGCCATATATATGAATGATAAAGGAATATTAGTCTTCTTTTTCTGTAGAGGCTGTCCGGATACAGCCAACAAATCCGGGAGAGGTAAAGTTTACCTGATGGATGTGGTTTGTTTTTCTGTGGGTTGGTTTAAAAAAAGCTATCCCGCTTTTTGGGGACAGCTTTTACATATCGGATATAGAACTAAGGGTTCTGTTTATTTCTTCATCAACCGGGCTTGTTCGATGTATTTATCGATATCCATGGCCTGGAAAGATTGTGCGTATTTGTCTTTGATCCTGGTATATGCCTGGATCGCGTCATCATACTTTCCCTGTTTCACTAAGATCTCGCCAGCCTGCAACAGATAGATCGGACTCAATGTATTGTTATCCGCTTTATCAGCCGCTTTGATCAGCAGAGACGATGCTTTGTCCATCTGTCCCAGTTCTGCGTAGCAGTTTCCTGATGCTCCCAGGATAGCGGGTGCGACCATCTGGTCGTTGCCATTGAATTTATCCAGCGCTTTCACCGCTTCTTCGTATTTTCCCAGGCCCTGATAACAGAGACCGATGTAGGCTTGTGCCAGATTGGCTGTCTTTGTGCCGCTAAATTCATCGGCTACCTGCCGGAATCCTTTGGAGTAGATACTGTCTCCGTCGAGAGCCAGATCAAAAGCACTTAATTCGAAATATTGCTGGGCTTTGAAGATCGCGGCCTGAGCTTTGGCTTCCCTCGGCGCGGCATAGAGGTTTCTGTACAACAATACACCGGCTATCACAAGGATCACTCCAAGAATCACGGCTGTGATTGCGGTTTTGTTCTTAACGATAAATGCTTCCGATTGAGTAAGTGCATCTTCTACGTTCAGAGGTTCGTTGTGCTTCTTTTGATCTGCCATCTTTATATGAATTCTTTTTGTTATTTTTTGTTAGGGTATTTCGGACAGCAAAAGTAGTTTATTTAGAAATATAAAAGAAATTTAGGAGCATCTTTTTTTGTAGAAGGAGGGAAAACCGGCAAAAACTTTATACTTTTGTAATTATAAGAATCGATCACAATGATACTGAAACGTATTTCCGTACTTAATTATAAGAATCTGGAGCAGGTTGAACTGGCCTTTTCCACCAAACTGAATTGCTTTTTCGGGCAGAATGGTATGGGCAAGACGAACCTCCTGGATGCGATCTATTTTCTCTCTTTCTGCAAAAGCGCGGGCAATCCGATAGACTCGCAGAATATCCGTCACGACCAGGAATTTTTTGTGATACAGGGTTTCTACGAGAACGCGGACGGATCGCCGGAAGAGATCTATTGCGGTATGAAACGCCGGCAGA
This sequence comes from Bacteroides sp., assembly GCA_020861095.1. Classification (GTDB taxonomy): domain Bacteria; phylum Bacteroidota; class Bacteroidia; order Bacteroidales; family Bacteroidaceae; genus Bacteroides. Next base: position 8,138 of record JAJBTC010000030.1, on the reverse strand, counting down.
AGAAGCGGTTTAAACGGAACAAGAAGGAGTATCCTAAATTGTCCGAACATATCGGATTCCTGCCTTTGGTGATGGTGTCACCTTCCGATTCGGAACTGATCTCCGGTGGGAGTGAAGAGCGCCGGAGATTTATGGATGTGGTGATCTCGCAGTATGACCGGGAATACTTAGATGCGCTGATCCGCTACAACAAGGCCTTGCTCCAACGCAACGCGCTGCTGAAGAGCGATCGGCCGGTAGATGAGGAGCTGTTCCTGATCTGGGAAGAATCCATGTCACAGGCCGGAGAAGTGGTGTTTCGCAAAAGAGAGGCTTTTATTCAGGAGTTTATTCCGATCTTTCAGTCGTTCTATTCGTTTATCTCTCAGGACAAAGAGCAGGTAGGGCTGGCTTATGATTCCCATGCCCGGGATACTTCCTTGCTGGAAGTGATCCGTGAGAGCCGGGTACGTGACCAGATCATGGGCTATTCGTTGCGGGGCATTCACAAGGATGACCTGACCATGTTGCTGGGTGACTATCCCATCAAACGTGAGGGTTCTCAGGGACAGAATAAGACGTATCTGATCGCCCTGAAACTGGCTCAGTTTGATTTTCTGCGTCGTATGGGAGTGAAAATCCCCTTGTTGTTGCTGGACGATATCTTTGATAAATTAGATGCCACGCGGGTGGAGCAAATTGTGAAATTGGTGTCCGGCGATAAATTCGGGCAGATTTTTATCACAGATACCAACCGGGAACACTTAGATCGTATCCTGCAAGGTATAGGCAGTGATCATAAGGTCTTTCTGGTGGAGAATGGGGGTATTGTGGAATTTGAGGACGAAAAAGGATGAAACGCAAGAATGCAGAACATATCGGTCAGCTTATCCAGCAGTATCTCCGCAGAGAGTGTCTGGAAACTCCGTTGAATGAGCAACGCCTGCTCGCTTCCTGGAGTGAGGTACTGGGTCCTGCCATGGCGGCCTATACCCGGGAGATCTATATCCGTAATCAGGTGTTGTATGTACATCTCTCTTCTGCCGTACTCAGGCAGGAGTTGATGATGGGCAGAGAAATGCTGGTACGCAGCCTGAACCGTAAAGTGGGAGCTACGGTGATCACGGATATTGTTTTTCGCTGATCAAACCGGGATACAGAGAGGGATAGAGGGATTATAGTATACATTTCCCATAGATCAGATCATCTATACGTATATCAAACGGTTCTACCGGAACCTGCTCTACCAGCTGAAAGGGAAAACAGAGACCTATCTTCTCTGCTTTCACCAGGGGGAGCAGTTTGTCGTAATATCCTTTTCCACGTCCCAGTCTGTTCCTGCTGCGGTCAAAGGCGACACCGGGAACGATGACCAGATCTATCTTCTCGTAATCGGTAAATGGTGGTCCGAGAGGTTCTGTGATACCGAAACATCCCTGTGCAGTTTGTTCTTTTCCGGAATATTCCCGTAGTTCGAGGCAGTCACCGCAAACTACGGGTAGCAGTATCTTCTTTTTCTCCTTCCAGGTTTCGATAAACTCGTGGGTATATACTTCATCCGGCAAGGAATGATAGAGCAATACAGTCCGGGCCTTCCGGAAAGAAGGATGATGTTCCAGTTCCGAAAGGATCGTTGCAGACAACGCTTTAAGCGTAGAGTCTGCATACCGGGTTTTCTCTTTCCGTATCTGCCTGCGCAGTTTGGTTTTCATGGTCAGCAACAGAAAAGATCTCTTCTGTAACAGGAGGTGGTTTCGGGAACGATTCGCCGTTTTCCAGCAATTCAACAGCTTTCAGCACGGCTGCGTCACTCTCATTCACGTATTTGATATAGGCTTCCCGTCCCAGCATATTGTATAATATATTTCCATAGATATTCCGCTCGAGGTGCTTGTATGATTTTTGGATCAGGATGTTACGTCTTTTCACTCCTTTGGCATCGGCATATTGGATGAATTGTTCCAGGACTCCCTGTCTGCGCAGGTAGTTCAACAGCGAGGCTTCGTCTGTATACTTTGTTAATACTTCCCGGTTGCGGTCTGTATATTGGAAGCTGAATTGCAGGGTCAGGTTCCGGTTCAGTACGGTGGTGAGATAAGACGAGATGCCGGTGGTGTCCTGAGGAACAAAAACGTCCGGCATGATGCCTCCTCCGCCATAGACCGCGCGACCCATGCGTGTGGAATAGCGCAGGTTCTCATCTAATTTGATGCTGTCTCTGGAGAAAAACTCCCCGTGTTCGTAACGGGTGAGTATGTCCATCTCGTAATTTTCGTCTTTCCCGTTTTCATACGGACGCTGGATACTCCGGCCCGAAGGGGTGTAGTAGCGGGCTACGGTGAGCCGGATGGCCGACCCATCGCTGAAGTCTATCGGTTGTTGTACCAACCCTTTGCCAAAGGAGCGTCTGCCCACGAACATACCCCGGTCGTTGTCCTGAATGGCTCCCGCGAATATCTCACTGGCCGATGCCGATGCTTCATCTATCAGCACAACCAACGGAGTCTTCTGACAACTTCCCGTGCCATCGGCATATTCCTCTGTACGTCTGTATCTGCGTCCTTCGCTGTACACAATCAGTTCTCCTGCCGGCAGGAACTCATTGACCATGCGTACCGCTGCTTCCATATATCCGCCGGTATTTCTCCGCAAGTCGATAATAAGCCCTTTGGAACCCTGGTGATTCAGTGCTGCGATGGCACTTAACAATTCCAGATGGGTGGTCCTGCTGAATTTGGTAATTTGTATGTAACCGAATTCAGGAGTGATCATGTAAGCAGCGTCTATGGTGTGTTGCGGTATATCTCCGCGTACGATGTCGAACTGGAGCAACTCTTTCTCTCCATACCGTTTTACTCCGATCTTCACCTCGCTGCCTTTTCTTCCTTTCAGCGTACGCATGGCAACCTCATTGGTCACTTGTTTGCCGACAAACAGAGAGTCGTTGACAGTCACGATACGATCACCCGCCATAAGACCCACCTTTTCCGACGGTCCTCCCGGGATCACACTATTTACATGAATGGTATCTTCCTGGATGGTAAACTGAATGCCAATCCCACTGAAGCTGCCTTCCAGTTCCGAATTTACTTCCTGTACATATTTCGCCGGAATATAAGAGGAATGAGGGTCCAACTCTGCCAGTATCTGTGGCATTGCCTTTTCTATCAGATCAGACATATTCACCGAATCTACATACTGATCGTCTACCACACGTAGCAGTGCGTTGAGCTTATTGGAAGATGCGTTGATGATCCCCAGGCGATTGCCTGTGAAATTCTTCGCATAGAACGTACCGATAAGTATACCTGCCACTATGCTGACCGCAATAATGACAGGGGTGAAACGGAAAGAGTTTTTTCCACTCATAATGTGTATCTGTTTTTGTCTGGTTTCATTTTCCGGAGCTTTCCATGTCTATGTAAAGTACTTCTATTCCTGCACGCCTGAGCAGGTTGATACCGTCTTCCAACCGGTATTTTTCCGAATATACAACTCGTTTGATACCTGCCTGTATGATGAGCTTGGCACATTCTATACAAGGCGAAGCCGTGACATAGAGTGTAGCCCCATCGCTGCTGTTGTTGGAACGCGCGATCTTGGTGATGGCATTCGCCTCCGCATGCAACACATAAGGCTTGGTCAGGTTGTTCTCGTCTTCACATACATTCTCAAATCCTGAGGGTGTACCGTTGTAGCCATCGGATATGATCATTTTTTCTTTGACGATCAGCGCCCCTACCTGTCTGCGCCGGCAATACGAATTCTCTGCCCAGATAGATGCCATACGCAAGTAGCGTTTATCCAATTCGATCCATTTATCAGATACAGTTTCCATTCCTGAGATCGGGTTTTATTTTTTTACATGGAAAAGTAAAGCATGTTTTTTACCTTCGGGTGTATCATAATAAAGATACAGGTTGTTATAATCTCCTCCGTAAGAGTGAGCATGTTTCAAACCATATATAAATTCTATAGCCAACGGGTCCGAATCATTGGAAGAAAAGTCGTCTGAATGGAAATCGTTTTTCTGATTAGCACTCCATTTTACGTTAGAGAACCCGGCTCCGGAAACAGCTTTTCCCGTGTATGTGCCGGATATCGTTCCGTCTGTAAGAGAGCCGCTGAATGCGATCTCATAGTTCCCGTCTGTTCGCAGCAGATTTTTGGAGATCTCCTTCTCTTCTTCCGTAGACTCTGTATTCCAGATGAAGTAACTGGTAGTTCCCTGCATGATATCAGACAAAATCCAGGTTTTACCGGTGAATATACCCACCAGGTCATCTTCATTGTCACAGCTACTGAGTACAGGCAGAACGATCAGAAACAAAAGAATATAAATAGATTTTTTCATTGTTTTTATTTTTGAATACCGGTGCGTATCAGCAACGCATCTATCGTCGGTTCCTGTCCGCGGAAACGTTTGTATAATTCCATCGGAGGTTCTGTCCCTCCCTTGGAAAGGATATTATCACGGAAGGACTGAGCCACTTCCTGATTGAAGATCCCTTTTTCTTTGAATACGGAAAACGCGTCTGCATCCAGAACTTCCGCCCATTTGTAGCTGTAATATCCGGCAGAATATCCTCCGGCAAATATATGAGAGAACTGAGTACTCATGCAGGCCTCCTCCACGGCCGGGAGGATCTGAGCACGCGACCATGCCTGTTGCTCGTAGGCTTTTACATCTCCGGTGAATGGTTCGTTACGGGTATACCAGGCCATATCCAACAGTCCGAAACTTACCTGACGCAGGCAGGCATACGCCGCGTTGAAGTTAGCCGCGTCTACCAGGCGTCGGATCAGTTCTTCGGGTATCAATTCTCCTGTCTGATAGTGTCTGGCAAAGGTGTTCAGGAATTCTTTCTCGATACCGAAATTCTCCATCAGCTGCGATGGCAACTCCACGAAGTCCCAGTATACACTTGTACCACTCATGCTTTCATACGTCGTATTGGCAAACATGCCATGCAGGCCATGCCCGAACTCATGCAGGAAAGTGATCACTTCATCGAACGTGAGCAAGGCCGGGCGGCTTTCTGTCGGTTTGGTGAAGTTCATGACGAGCATGACGTGGGGGCGACTGTTCTCACCTGTCTCTTCGTCTATCCACTGTCCTTTGAAGGCGGTCATCCAGGCACCTGCGCGTTTTCCGGCTCTCGGGTGGAAATCCGTATACAATACAGACAGGAAAGAACCGTCTTTGTCATATACCTCATAGGCATCTACTTCGGGGTGATATACCTGGATTTCCGGGTTTTTCCTGAAAGTAATGCCATACAACTGAGTAGCCAGTCCGAATACTCCGTTTTTCACATTCTCCAGTTCGAAGTAGGGGCGTAGCATTTCATCGTTGATACTGAATTTCTGATCTTTCAACTTATTGGAATAATAGCTCCAGTCCCAGGGCATCACGGTGAAGTCGGCACCTTGCTCCGTGCGTGCCAGCTCCTGTACTTCCTGGTACTCTTTCTGCGCGGTTGGGGTGTAAGCCTCTAACAACTGGTTGAGCAGGTTATATACACCGTCGCTGTTTTGCGCCATTCTCTTGAGTAGCGTATATTCGGCATAATTGTCAAATCCCAGCACCTGAGCGATCTGCATCCTTGTATTGACCAGGTCTTTGACTATTTCTAAGTTGTTGTACTCATTGTCATGGGTACTTTTGGTGTTGTAGGCCATGTATAACTCCCGGCGCAGGTCCCGGTCGTCTGCATAGGTCATGAACGGGAGGTAGCTGGGGGCATGTAGGGTGAATATCCATCCTTCGCTGCCTTTTTCTCGGGCTGTCTCCGCAGCGGCCTCTATGGCACTCTCGGGAAGTCCGGCCAGTTGCTTTCTATCGGTGATTACTAACTGGTAATTGTTTGTCTCTTTCAGGTTGTTCTCACTGAATTCCAGAGTAAGCGTACTGAGTTTCTGGGTCAGTTCCCGGTATGTGTCTTTTGCTTCACCTTGCAGGTTGGCTCCCCGACGGATAAAACTATCGTATGTATTTTCCAGCAAACGGCTTTGTTCCGGATTCAGTTCCAGAGCATCTTTCTGCTGATATACCGCTTTCACACGGTCGAACAGTTTTTCATTGAGATTGATGTTATTGTTGTGTTCACTCAACAAAGGCATCATCTCTTGTGCCAGCTTCTGCAGTTCGTCATTTGTCTCCGCACTTCTCAGATTTCCGAATACAGTGGTGACCCGATCCAGAAGTTCCCCGGATTTCTCCAAAGCGAGGATGGTATTGGCAAAATCAGGTGCTTCCGGATTATTTACTATGGCATCCACTTCCACAGCGTGCCGGCGGATCCCTTCCCGGATGGCGGGTTCGAAATGCTCGTTTTGTATTTTATCAAACGGAACGGTCTGATGAGGGGTATTATACGTTTCAAAAAAAGGGTTTTGAGCTTGTAGCATGCTTGTCATACAGATTGAGATCAATAATAGATGTATTTTCTTCATATACGTCGAATGATGAATGGCTTGATATAAAATTTAGTGCATACAAAAGTACTAAATTAAAACATTATTTCTATCCGGCGTGCTTTCTTTTTAACAAAGTATTAGAAGAGGTTGTTTATCTGAGGTTTAAAATTCTTTAAAATCTTCGGCGTGCGGAGATGTACGGTGTATCGGTTGTATACTGTTTCTCTTCACCCGTTATGTTATGGGCATGGCCGACAGACTGAGATCTGAATTCCTCTTTACAAAAAGATGACTATTCAGAAAATCAGGCATAAAAAAGCTGCCCGTAATGAGCAGCTTTTCTATAAAATGTCAGTAAATGAATTACTTGTTGTTTACGCTGTACATGTGAGCGATCAGGTTGAGCACTTTGTTTGAGTAACCGATCTCGTTGTCATACCATGAAACAACTTTCACGAATGTATCTGTCAAAGCGATACCAGCTTTTGCGTCGAAGATAGAAGTACGGGGATCTCCGATGAAGTCTGAAGATACAACAGCGTCTTCTGTATATCCGAGGATACCTTTCAGTTCGCCTTCGGAAGCTTCTTTCATGGCAGCACAGATCTCTGCATAAGTAGCAGGTTTTGCCAGGTTTACAGTCAGGTCAACTACAGACACGTCCAGCGTAGGAACACGCATAGCCATACCGGTCAGTTTACCGTTCAGTGCAGGGATTACTTTACCTACGGCTTTAGCAGCACCTGTAGAAGAAGGAATGATGTTGCCGGCAGCGGCGCGTCCACCTCTCCAATCTTTCAATGAAGGACCGTCTACGGTTTTCTGTGTAGCAGTAGTAGCGTGTACGGTAGTCATCAGACCGTCAGTGATACCCCATTTGTCGTTCAATACCTTAGCGATAGGAGCCAGACAGTTGGTAGTACAAGAAGCGTTTGATACGAACTGCTGTCCTGCGTAAGTATTTTCGTTTACACCGCAAACGAACATCGGAGTGTCGTCTTTCGAAGGAGCAGACATGACTACGTATTTGGCACCAGCGTCGATGTGACCCTGTGCGGAATCTTTTGACAGGAACAGACCTGTAGATTCTACTACATATTCGGCACCTACGTCGCTCCATTTCAGGTCGGCCAGGTTTCTTTCAGCAGTAATACGGATCGGGTTGCCATTCACGATCAACAGATTTTTTTCTGTATCTACTTCGATCGTTCCCTGGAACTGACCGTGCATAGTGTCATATTTCAGCATATAAGCCAGGTAGTCTACCGGGCAAAGGTCATTGATACCTACGATCTGAATGTCGTCTCTTGTCTGAGCGGCACGGAACACGAAACGTCCGATACGGCCGAATCCATTAATACCTACTTTAATCATTTTGTTTAAAATTTTAAGGGTTTTATTAAAATGTTGAAACTAAATTTCAAAACCTTTGTTATTCTCTTATTAAATGCGGTGCAAAAGTAACGAATTCTTTTTATAATTGCATCTTCAATCGCTATTTAAATATCAAAAGATGGGAAAAAATCATTTTTGCAGGAGTTTAAAACGTTTGCTATGAGAGGCAATGTGATCGACCTGGCGGTAGGGGTGATCATCGGAGGGGCTTTCAATAGTATTGTCTCTTCTTTAGTTGCGGATGTGATCATGCCTCCTGTCGGATTGCTGATGGGCGGGGTCAATTTCACAGACCTGAAACTGACACTGAAATCTCCGGGAGTTGCCGCGGACGGGAGTCAGGT
>JAJBTC010000016.1 GCA_020861095.1 Bacteroides sp. | reverse complement strand
TGTCATCTCCTGATTTAGGTTGACTGTTTTTGTCTTTAAGTCTGCTTTAAGTTGACAGGTTTAACACTTAAAACTAATTTTGGTTTACCCTTTTGATGCTTAGGCCTAAAAAGAGTTTACCTTTCTTTTATAAGATAAAACATTATAACAAATCTCTTATAACACCCCCCCTCCCCGTGTAGTTGGCTGTTGTGTTTGTTTCAAAGGTACTAAAATCTTTTCTCTTATGTTTTTCTCAGCAGATAATTATCTCTGTAACTTTTCCATCGTTTTTTTATCTTCCCCCCTGTTGCCGCAGCCTGAGCAGGAGTTAACATATCCAGACTGCGGTGTGGTCGATTGTTATTATAAAACTCAAGGGCTTTATCCAGTACAGGTTTTACCTGATGGATGCTTTTAAAAGTGATATGGTTTAAAAACTCTTGTTTTAAAATACCATTCACCCTTTCCGCGATTGCATTCTCCTTAGGATCTGAATTCTCCGTCATGCTTATACGGATCTGATGCTGGCGTAAAAGATTTGTATAACCAAGGCTTGCATATTGTAAACCTCTGTCAGAATGATGAATAAGATTATTTAGTTGATGGCTATCAAATTTATCTAAAGCCTTTTGTAAGGCTTTTACTGTATAAGAAGCCTCCAGACCGGGAGCCAGCTCATAACCTACTATTTCACGGGTATAAGCATCTGTAACAAGAGATAGAAAACAAAAACCACTTTCTGTGCGGATATAAGTAATATCACTTACCCATACCTGATTGGGACCACTGGGAAGTAAATCCTTTATCAGATTCGGATAAACCGGATAAGGATGAGAAGAATCAGTAGTACGTATCCGTTTTCTTTTCTTACGTACCAGAAGTTCATTCTTGCGCAATACCTTTTTAAAGGCATCTCTACCTACACTATACTGCTCTCCAAAATACTCATGGTACAGTAGCCATAGCTTCTCACCACCAAGGCCTTTGTTTACCTCACGGATAGATTTTACAAACTCGATGATGAAACGCTCACGGATAACTTTTTCCAAAGAATCATCTTTGTGTTTGTAGTAGGCTTGTTTACTTACACCAAACAATCTACAAAGCCCACTGACAGAGTAACCAGAAGGCTTTGTAGCAAGCCGTTTTATTGTTTGGTGCCAGCTTTTTTTCGTACCGGGATCTGGAACATCTCCTCGGCTACATTGATCATTTCATCTAAAAAGTCGGCACGCATCTTCTCACGTTTGAGATCCAACTCCCGCTGGGCAAGAAGGCTCTTTAAACGCTCAATTTCTTTTTGTTGCTCGTCTTTGTCAGTCATAATCGGTTCTTTTATAAGACTATCAGGAGCAAAGATACGAATCCAGGAGCGAAGAAGACTCAAGTCGGACAAAGAATATTTACGACAAAGCCCCCGTTTACTAATGGTGCCGGAAAGAGCTTCCTGAACAACCATCATCTTAAAATCAGCACTGTAACGCTTGTGAGGAACACCTAATTGACTCATAATTTAAACAATTTTTAAGTCAACCTTTTATAGACTAAGACATTCTGGTTCCAGACGATCTTTTTGTCTACAGGGGTGCTGATAGGACGCGGTAACGGGTGGGTATAGATCCGGCAACCGAAAAACAGGAACTATAAAAACGACTCCTCTCTTAGCCTGTATCCTGACGGCTATGCTCAACGTAGGTTGTATTTATTAAACGGACGGAGAGAAGTGCCTGGATTACTTCTCCACGCGCTCCTCTCCGTTGGTTTCTTTGATCCGTATAACTGAATCATACGGCCCGTACTATTTCTCTACATACGCCTCTTCGTGTACATCCACCGCACGGCCGGAAGGATCGTTGAGGTTCTGAAAAGCCGTATCCCAAGCTAAGGCTTCCGCGGTGGAGCAGGCCACGCTGGGCACGCTGGGTACGCTGCGTGCCGCGCTTTCGCTGGGGAAATGCTCTTCGAAGATGCTGCGGTAGTAATACTCTTCTTTGCTCATGGGGGTGTTGATGGGGAACCGCTGCGCGGCCTGTGCCATCTGTTCGTCGCTGACAGCGGCGGAGGTGATCTCTTTGAGCGTGTCTATCCAGTTGTATCCCACACCGTCGCTGAACTGCTCTTTCTGTCGCCACGCCACGCTTTCGGGCAGCATATCGGCAAAGGCTTCCCGCACAATCTTTTTCTCGATCACCTTGCCCGGTGCCATCTTGGCAGCCGGATTCAGCCGCATGGCCACATCTAAGAACTCCTTGTCAAGGAACGGTACACGTCCTTCCACTCCCCAGGCAGAGAGGCTTTTGTTGGCACGCAGGCAGTCGTAGAGATACAGTTTGCTGAGCTTGCGTAAAGTCTCTTCGTGGAAAGCCTCGGCTGTAGGAGCCTTGTGGAAATAGAGGTATCCGCCGAAGATCTCGTCGGCCCCTTCGCCGCTGAGCACCATCTTGATGCCCATGGATTTGATCACCCGGGCGATCAGGTACATCGGGGTAGAGGCGCGTACAGTGGTTACGTCATAGGTTTCAATAAAGTAGATCACATCCCGTATGGCATCCAATCCTTCCTGGATGGTATAGGTGATCTCGTGGTGCACGGTACCGATGTAGTCGGCCACTTCCCTGGCTTTCGACAGGTCGGGCGCGTCTTTCAGGCCAATGGCAAAGGAATGGAGCTGCGGCCACCAGGCATCACTGGCTCCGTCGGTCTCTATGCGCCGGGCCGCGTATTTTTTGGCAATGGCAGAGATCACACTGCTATCCAGTCCGCCGCTGAGCAGTACACCGTAGGGCACATCGCTCATCAGCTGGCGCTGTACGGCCTGTTCCAGAGATTCTTTCACATCGGAGACCTGCGCGTCGTTGTCTTTGACAGCTGCATATTCCATCCAGTCCCGCTTGTACCAACGTTTCATTTCTCCCTCGCGGCTCCAGTAGTAGTGACCCGGCAGGAAAGGTTCGTACCTTTCGCAGAAACCTTCCAGGGCTTTGAGTTCACTGCCCACGTAGATCTTTCCGTCGCTGTCTTTCCCGATATACAGGGGAATTACCCCGATGGGGTCACGCGCGATCAGGAACTCGTCTCTCTCTTCGTCATACAAGGCGAAAGCGAAGATACCACTGATGTCTTCTAAGAAGTCGATCCCTTTGTCGCGATAGAGTGGAAGGATCACTTCACAGTCCGATCCGGTCTGAAACTCGTACTTCCCGGCATACTGCGCGCGGATGTCCCGGTGGTTGTAGATCTCTCCGTTCACAGCCAGTACCTGCCTGCGATCGGGCGAGAAGAGAGGCTGACCGCCGCTTTCGGGGTCTACGATGGAGAGGCGCTCGTGCGCCAGGATGGCGGTGCTGCCTACATAGATACCGCTCCAATCAGGTCCGCGGTGACGAATTTTCTGCGCCATTTTCAGCGCTTTCTGTCGGAGCTCCTTAGACTGCTCCTGTATACGGAAAATACCTGCTATTCCACACATGATGATATTTACGATTTGACGATTTACAATTTACGATTTTTTTAGACAGAAGAACATAAGAACAAAAGGGTTTACTGATTTACGATTTTATTCTTTGGTCTACAGAGATAGATATTCGCTGTAGAGACGCAAGGCTTGCGTCTCCGCGTTCCGGATGGGTATGCGTTTTCACCTGTCGAACAGGTTTCTGAATGGGCTGATATATCTGTGATTGACATTCCATATAGGTAGTTGACTCAGCGTTGTACATACATTTAAAAAACTGTCATTTCCTCTGTATACAGGATACATTCCCATTCGGCATGCTGAGACGCAAGCCTTGCGTCTCTACGGGATATTGTATACCCGGCGGCCATATATCCCTGTGTTTTCAGCACGATAAGAACCTGTCTATATCCGCTGCTGCCTGGCGTCCCGCTGCCATGGCTTTTACCACTAAGCTGGGTCCCAACACCAGGTCTCCGGCCGCAAATACATGCTCCGGTAGCTGGGGCAGTTCCGGTTTCAGGAAGCCCATGGCCAGCAATACCAGATCGGCCTGGATGATCTCTTTCTTACCGGTGGGTTGCATGGTCATGCGTCCGCCGTCGGTAGCCGGTAACCACTCTACCTCTTCCACTTCCACACCGGTCACCTTCCCGTTTTTCCCCAGGAATCGGGTAGAGGCCAGTGACCAGCGGCGGGTACATCCCTCTTCGTGGCTGCTGGTGGTCTTGAGCACCACCGGCCATTGCGGCCAGGGCGTATCGGGGTTGTGATCCGCGGGAGGCTGGGGCATGATCTCGATCTGGGTGATGCTGGTGGCTCCGTGGCGCACGCTGGTACCTATACAGTCCGATCCGGTATCTCCGCCACCGATCACCAGTACTTTCTTCCCTTTGGCAGAGATCAGCTGGTCTTTCGGGAAAGTCTGACCCTCGATGACACGGTTTTGTTGGGCCAGCAATTCCAGAGCAAAGTGTATGCCTTTGAGCTCCCGTCCTTCGATGGGCAGGTCGCGCGGGGTTTCCGCACCGGCACAGAGGCAGTACGCGTCGAATCCTTCGGGCAGTTTGTTGAGATCTACTTCCGTATTCATCCGGAATCCGATACCCTCTGCCGCCAGCAACTGGATACGGCGGTCAATCAGGCTTTTCTCCAGTTTAAAATTCGGGATGCCGTAGCGGAGCAATCCGCCCGGAGCTTCGGCTTTGTCGAAAACCGTTACGGAATATCCCTTGCGGTTGAGCTGGTTGGCCGCGGCCAGTCCGGCAGGCCCTGCACCGATCACCGCTACCTTTTTTCCGTTGCGCTCAGGCACTACCGTTTCGATGTATCCTTCGCGGAAGGCCGCTTCGATGATGGCTACTTCGTTTTCCCGGCAGGTCACAGGCTCTTCGCAGGAGAGTTTCAATACACAACTCTTCTCGCACAGAGCCGGACAGATGCGTCCGGTGAACTCTGGGAAGTCGCACGTCGAAACCAGTATCTCGTACGCCTCTTTCCATTTTCCTTTGTAGAGGGCATCCTGCCACTCCGGTTGTTTGTTGCCCAGCGGACAGGCCCAGTGGCAGAAGGGCACGCCGCAATCCATGCAGCGGGATGCCTGTAGTTTACGGTCGCGGGTGTTGAGCGTCTGCTCTACCTGGCTGTAGTCCATGATTCGTTCCCGTATGGGCCGGTAGCCGGCCTCCTGACGGGGTATATATAAAAATGCTTTTGGATCTCCCATAATCTGATTTACGATTTACTGATTTACGATGTACGATTTAGTACATTGTAATATCAAAATTTGTTGGTTTTCATACATATGTTTTCTTGTGTAGTGTACTGACTCCGATGTTCATCAGAAATTTACTTTCTAACTTCTTGTATTTTAAATCGTACATCGTAAATCAGTACATCGTACATCTAATAGTCTCTCTGCATATCCGCGATTTTCTGTTGCAGCTTGCGCATCTGTTCCTCCTGCAATACCTTCTTGTATTCGATCGGTACTACCTGAATGAACTGATCCACATAGCGGTTCCATTCATCGAGCAGGGTACGTGCCAGTTTGGAGCCCGTGTAGAGGTAGTGCTGACAGATGAGTTCGTGCAACTCCTTGCGGTAGCTCGATTCTTCGATCAGCGACAGCTCCACCATCTCCATGTTGCAGAAATAGTCAAAGTTGCCGTTCTTGTTCCATACATACGCCACACCACCGCTCATGCCCGCGGCAAAGTTACGTCCGGTCTCACCCAGGACCACTACCCGTCCGCCGGTCATGTATTCGCAACAATGATCGCCCGCGCCTTCCACCACGGCAATGGCACCGGAATTGCGCACCGCAAAGCGTTCGCCCACGCGGCCGTTGATATAGACCTCGCCACTGGTAGCGCCGTAGAGCAGGGTGTTGCCTGCGATCGTATTCTTTTCCGCTTCGAAGTGGCTCCGTATCGGAGGCAATACCGCGATGCGTCCGCCACTCAGGCCCTTACCTAAGTAGTCATTGGCTTCTCCTTCTAATTTGAAGTGGACCCCTGGTACTAAGAAGGCCCCGAAACTCTGTCCGGCCGATCCTTTGAACTTGATATGCAGCGTATTCTCCGGAAGTCCCTTTTCGCCGTGGCGGCTGGCAATGGCTCCCGATAGCATGGCCCCGCAGGCACGGTCTGTATTGCCGATGGCATATTCCAGCGAAACCTCTTTGCCCTGTTCAATGGCCTCTCTGGCCGCATGGATCATCTCCACATCTTTCACCGAAGAGATGCCGTGATCCTGGTCCGTGGTGTGCAGGATGGCAGCCGGGGAGTCGATGCGGGTGAGTATCTTGCTGAAATCCAGCAGCGCGTGCTTTTCGTTGCCCGTATCCGGTTTGCGCACGATCAGATCCGTGCGTCCGATGATGTCGTCCAGCTTTTCCACTCCGATCTCCGCCAGGTATTCACGCACCTCCTCGGCTAAGTAAGTGAAGAAATTGACTAAGTATTCGCTGCGTCCGCGGAAGCGTTTGCGCAGTTCCTCGTTCTGAGTGGCTACCCCCACCGGACAGGTGTTCATGTGGCACTTGCGCATCATCACACAGCCCAGTACGATCAGGGCGGAAGTCGCAAATCCGAATTCCTCTGCTCCTAGCATAGCCATCAGGACGATGTCCCGACCCGTTTTCAGTTGTCCGTCTACCTGTAGCATCACCTGTCCGCGCAACCCGTTGAGCACCAGCGTCTGCTGAGTCTCACTCAGTCCCAGTTCCGGAGAGATACCCGCATAGCGGATGGAAGAGACGGGAGAAGCCCCGGTACCCCCTTCGGCTCCCGAGATCACGATCAGGTCCGCTTTGGCCTTCGCTACACCGGCAGCAATGGTGCCTACTCCGCTTTCCGCTACCAGTTTCACACTGATCTTGGCTTTCGGATTCACATTTTTCAGGTCGAAGATCAACTGTGCCAGGTCTTCGATGGAGTAGATATCGTGGTGGGGCGGGGGAGAGATCAGCGAGATGCCCGGTATGGAGTGGCGTGTCCGGGCAATCACCTCATCCACTTTGTATCCCGGAAGTTGTCCTCCTTCGCCCGGCTTTGCTCCCTGTGCGATCTTGATCTGTATCTCGTCGGCATTCACCAGATACTCTGTAGTCACCCCGAAGCGGCCCGATGCCACCTGTTTGATGGCACTGCGCAGGCTGCTACCGTCTGCCAGCGGAGTGAAGCGCGCACTGTCTTCCCCGCCTTCACCGGTATTGCTGCGGCCGTGTATCCTGTTCATGGCAATGGCCATGGCTTCGTGAGCCTCCTTGCTGATGGATCCGTAGGACATGGCTCCGGTGATGAAGCGGCGCAGGATGTGTTCTGCAGGCTCTACCTTGTCGATAGCGATCGGACTGCGCTTGAAATCGAAGAAATCGCGCAGGAAGATCGGTTTTTCCTTCTCATCCACCAGGCGGGTATACTCTTTGAATTTCTTATAACTTCCCAGGCGGGTAGCCAGTTGCAGGGTACTGATGGTCTCAGGATTCCAGGCATGCTGCTCTCCGTCTTTGCGAAAGGCATAGATCCCGTCGTTTTTCAGGTGGCTGTCTGTGGCAGGAGTGCCAAAGCCCTCCCGGTGCATAGCCAGCGCGTCCCGCGTCACCTCTTCGAGGCGGATACCGCCGATGCTGGAAGCCAGTCCGCCGAAGTAAGCCTTGCTCAGCTCCTCACTCAGCCCCACAGCTTCGAATATCTTAGCTCCCCGGTAGGAGCGTATGGTAGAGATGCCCATCTTGCTCATGACCTTGAACAGTCCTTTGCAGATGGCTTTGATGTAGTTCTTTTCGGCGGTGGCGTAGTCGAGCTGGATGTCCTGATGGGCCACCAGCTTGTCCAGTACGGCAAACGCCATGTAGGGATTCAGCGCGCTGGCACCAAAGCCCAGTAACAACGCCGCGTGCATCACCTCACGGATCTCACCCGATTCCACGATGAGCGCGGTCTGCACCCTTTTACCTACGGAGATCAGGTGATGATGCACGGCACTCACTGCCAGCAGGGCAGGAATAGCCGCGTGGGTAGCACTCACCTCCCGGTCGGTCAGTACAATGTAGTTGACCCCTTTGGTTACCGATTCTTCCGCTTGTTTGCAGAGGTCGCTCAGGGCCTGCTGCATTCCTGCGCGCCCTTTGGAGGCTTCGAAGGTCATAGGCAGTTTCACCGTATGGAATCCTTTGTACCGGATGTTGCACAGAATATCTAATTGCGCGTTATTCAGGATCGGGTGGTTGAGGCGC
Source organism: Bacteroides sp. (assembly GCA_020861095.1). Taxonomy (GTDB): domain Bacteria; phylum Bacteroidota; class Bacteroidia; order Bacteroidales; family Bacteroidaceae; genus Bacteroides. The sequence continues at coordinate 1,931 of JAJBTC010000016.1, read as the reverse complement.
ACCATCTTGCAGTGGCTCTCGTCGGGGGTGAGGATATTCATTCCTACCGCTCCGATGTATTCGGTGAGCGACATCACCAGTTCCTCCCGGATCGGGTCGATCGGCGGGTTGGTCACCTGAGCAAATTGCTGGCGGAAGTAGTTGTAGAGCAACTGAGGTTTGTCGGACAATACCGCCAGTGGCGTATCATTTCCCATGGAATTGATCGGTTCCGCTCCGGTGGTACTCATGGGCAGGATGATCTTTTCCACATCCTCTTTCGAGTATCCGAAGGTGCGAAGCATCTGCTCGTAACGATCTACCTGCTGAGAAACCTTACGTCCGGTCTTCAGTTCGTCCAGTTCGATCCGGTTGGTAGACAGCCATTCCCTGTACGGGCGGGCTTCTGCCAGCTGCTGTTTCAGCTCGCCGTCGTAGTAGATCTCACCCTTTTCGGTGTCCACCATCAGGATCTTGCCCGGTTGCAGGCGGCCCTTCTCCCGGATGTCCGAAGGTTCAAAATCCATCACCCCCACTTCCGAAGCTACGACCATCATATCGCTTTGGGTGATCAGGTAGCGGGCCGGGCGCAGCCCGTTGCGATCCAGCATCCCCCCGGCGAAGCGTCCGTCGCTGAACAGCAGTGCTGCCGGACCGTCCCACGGCTCCATCAGGATAGAGTGGTATTCGTAGAAGGCTTTCAGCTTCTCGCTGATGGGGTTTTTCTCGTTGAATGATTCCGGTACCAGCATCGCCATGGCATGTGGCAGGCTCATGCCAGACATCACTAAGAATTCCAGTACATTGTCTAATGAGGCACTGTCACTCATGCCCGGCTGTATGATGGGGCGTATCTGGCGGATGTCTCCCAGGGCGGGCGAGGAGAGTACACTCTCGCGTGCCTCCATCCAGCCGCGGTTGCCCCGGATGGTGTTGATCTCCCCGTTGTGTGCCAGCAGGCGGAAAGGCTGAGCCAGTCCCCAGGTAGGGAAGGTATTGGTACTGAAACGGGAATGCACCAGGGCCAGTCCGCTGGTGAAGTAATTATTGGTCAGGTCGGGGTAGTAGGTGCGCAGCTGGAGCGACGACAACATCCCCTTGTATATAATGTTGCGGGTAGAGAGCGAGACGATATAAAAATCATTGCGTGTGGCAATGTCGGAAAGCCGTACCCGGTTCTCGATCCGTTTACGGATGATATACAGCCGGCGGTCTGCTTCGTCTGCCTGGCTGAATCCGGTGATGAATACCTGTTTGATGTCCGGTTCGCTGGCCAGCGCATCTTTACCTAATATATCCGAATTTGTCGGTACATTGCGCAGGTGCATCAGGTTGAGCCCTTCGCGCTCGATCTCTTCGATCATGATACTCAATAGCCGCGCCTGGTCTTTTTCATCCTTAGGCAGGAAAAGCAATCCTGTACCATAGGTCCCTTTTTCCGGGACAGGTATACCTTGTAATAAGATGAATTCGTGCGGGATCTGCAACATAATACCTGCGCCGTCGCCGGTTTTGTTGTCTGCGCCTTCGGCCCCGCGGTGGCGCATATTCTCCAGCACTTTCAATGCCGACTCTACAATGTCGTGTGTTTTTCCCCCGTGAATGTTGACCAACATTCCCACGCCACAGGCGTCGTGCTCGTTGGCAGCGCTGTAAAGGCCCAGCTCCCCGGGCATGCGCTGGTAAGGCAATCCTTTTGTTTCGTTGTTAAAAAGTTCCTGTTTTTCCATTCTTCGTTGTCTTAATTGTATGATAATACCTCTGAATCTATCAATTTGTTTTGCAAAAATACGAATTTAACTTCAAAATGTTAGAATAAACGTGTTCTTAGTGGACGGAAATTTCAGTTGTCTCACAGGGAACTTACAATTCAGTAGATAAAAAAGGGGATTACGTGTGAATCTGTAACTGGATAAGCCAGAAATATCTGTCAATTGTAAGATGTTTCTTTT
>JAJBTC010000050.1 GCA_020861095.1 Bacteroides sp. | reverse complement strand
ATTTATACCAATATCAAATACTTCAGATAAATAATAAACTGCTCTACTCTGTTAATCTAATTTTTTATATATGTAAGTTTAATTATTTATTCATTAAACGGAGAAGTTAATTTCAAAGCAAAACTTCTTTTATATATCAGTCTTCCACTATTGGTTCAGGATCTCGGCGCTCTTCTATTAGTAAATTATTAATACAACCTTTTTAATTTGTACTTTTATCACAAACGCCGTAGTTAGACATCTCTGATTGCAACCAGTACATAAGGTCACCATTTCATCAGTATACGTTCAATTGTTATTTTCAGCAAAAACAGATAATCCGGATTGTAAAACCATTGTTTGCTATTCCTTTTCCAAAGCATGATTTTCAAGGAATATAACAAATTCTTGAATTTTGTTTAGTTGATCTTTTCTCATAACCATAAATTTCATAAATATACTACTATTCTGTTTTTTCAGTACCTACCTTTTCTAATTAATTCATTAGTAAATGAATGTATGAGATAATTACTATTGCTTATAGTACATTTTTTCACTATGCCTGGCCCTCTGTACTATTCATTGTTGATTCTTGAATTAACCCTTGTAGAAGATGTATCCTTTGCTCCACGTACCCTGCGATTACCAAATGTATGACTATAAGAAACAGAAAAAGTTCTCCTATTACCGAGAGGAGTAACATCATAATAGAAATCAGGAGTATCAAAATAATTTTTACCTTTATAGTTAAGTAGATTCGTTGCACTTATCTCAACCACTCCCCCGAAATTAAATTGCTTTCTAATAGAGACACTGAACAACTGTTTATGAGTAAACTTTTTTGTCAGTCCCAAAGTAGGAAGAGAATAATAGTAATATAGAGTCATATACATTTTATGCTGTTTAGAAAGTTGCCACAGATTGAAACAATTGACATTCCCGCTCCAGGAATCAGAACTAATATTCTCACCATCAATATCTCCCCTATAATTACTATATCGACCAGTAACGGAAAACGAAAACTCCCATATATCATTAAACCATTGTTTTCTGAGCTGAGAAGAAAAATCCAGAGAATTTGAATGGCCGTATTTCCCCAGAGAATAGACAGTTGTATTATCTTCTCCTTTTAAAGTGTACTGTCCAATAGCATTTTTGTCGTAACTGTAATTTATGTTGAATATGTAATCTCTTTTTAGGATATACATAAGATCCACCTCATAGCTTGTCTCTGGCTTCAGATCCTTATTACCGGCTTCGTAAGTATTCTGAGACAACCAACGACGGAATGGGTTCAAGTAATTATAATAAGGTCGAAAAATACTACTACTAAGATCCAGAGAAATGGTATGGTCTCCCTCTGCCAAATCCCAGTTCATATTGATCTGAGGAAACATATGGAAATAGTTCTGCCGAAACTTCTCCTGCTGGGTCTTCTGGTTTCCCTTGATTATTGTCTGCTCTCCTCTGATTCCTATCTCCGTACTAAATACATCATTCCACTCCCGTTCGTAGTTTATAAATAATGCATTTATAAACTCGTCGTAAATAAACCGATTGCTTTGAGTCGGATCCGGAAGATAATCCTTCTGACTCCATTGGCGACGGATAAAATCATTATCTATGCGCGTATTCGTACTCTCCAGACCAAACTCCAACAGATTTTCATCATTAAAATAATGAGAATAAACGGCCTTAAATTCATAGGCGTCAAAATCTGTGATCGGATTTTGAATGAAAGAATCATACATCTTTCCCTCAGGCAAGCGATAATAATTCATCTTATACTCTGTATTGTTATAAGAGCAATTATATTTCGCACTCACATCCATTACACTCCCTTTACTGTCCGTTTTCAACATATAATAAAGAGAGCCGGCCCATGTAGGTGAAGTTTTAGGAGTTCGTATTGAACTGAGAGAGTTCAGTATAGAATCTACATTTTCCTGACTATAATACGTACTGATCATAGAACTTTCGCCTCTGGATATAGACCTTGCAGCGCCCAAAGAGCCACCAATTGTGCTTTTGGAGTTAATATCGTATGCAAGACTTATGTATGCAGAAGTACCAAATCCTTTATCCTTATCGGTATTCAATCCCTTCATGGAAACTCCGGAAGTTTTATAATCATAGATCGTACTCGTCTCTTTATAAGAGTGACGATCCGAAGCAACAATATTCGTCGCAAAACGAAATTTATTTTTAGAATATCCCAGATATAGCGTACCTCGGGACGATAACTTTTCATACGCATACGTGGTACCTGCTGCAGCACGCCCGGTCCAACCTTCATCCGGATTATTTTTCAAAATTACATTCACAATACCTCCTGTATAAGATGCTTTATAACTGCTGTTAGGAGAGTTGATCACCTCTATCCGTTTGATCTTCTCCGCAGGAGTAGAGCGTAACATTTCCATAGCAGCTTTCTGTCCCATCACGGGAGCGCGGCCGTTGATATAGATCATCACCTGTCCTTTTCCCAGCATAGAGATACCACCATCCACCACAGTCAATAAAGGAGCGAATGAAAGAAGTTCATAGCTATCAATACTTGTTACAAAACCGGAAGCGGGAGGAGTATAGATAAATTTGCCTGGTTTTTTAGTCACAATGGCTTTGGCCTTTACTTCGATCTCGCCGATGTGCTGGGTAGACTCTTTCAGATAGATCTTCATCGATTCCCGGGAGACAGGGATTATTCTTTTTTCATAGCCGATATAAGAGATCTCCAACAAAGAAGCGGCAACATTCTCTGTAGCAATATTCAGTTCAAACAGCCCATCCTCATCCGAGACTGCATAGTTCATCGCGGTACTGTCCGGTAATAAAAGATAAGTAACGACGGCCTGAGGCAATGTTTCTTCTGTATGGGTGAGAATCTGACCAGATACCTTTACGGTCGGATGTTGGCCATAGAGAGGAACAGACGCAAAAAATGATCCGATAAGGAATACATAGATGTTTTTCATAAAAAGAGACCCATTTGTTACCAGTAGATATCCAGGAGGTAATCCCTCTATCGTCTGTTAGTTATATTTTACATGAATTATTTTCTGAAAGAGTTTACCTGCCGTGTTATATATCATTCCCCGCTGAATCTTTCATTTCTTAACAGCATATGTTCGACAAATCTAAGAAAACTTATTATACAAAACAACCTATATAATTCTTATTTTTTTTCAAGGAACGGAAATTAACGACAAAACCATACAAAAAACTTATTCATAAACAAACTATTAACTATAAAAACAAGCACATATATAAATGAAATAAAAATACAAATACAAGAAATAATTGCAAACATTCTTTGGGATATAGAATAAATAAGAAAAATTTATTTCCCGGGTACTAAACAGAACTTCAGGGTTTATGAAAAACAAAACGGTTCTCTACAAAGGATGATTTACCTGTAAAGAACCGTTACAAACGATCTGTCTTATGATCTTTGTATCTATTCCAGCTCCAGATTACCGAAAAACTCCGGTTGGTGGAAGTCCGGCTTCGGTGTATGGATGGGATTCCACGAAACGAAGTGAGGGGTCTTCAGCTCATCACCGCATTTGTAGAAGTTGGCACGGATCTGCCGGCCACTTAACGAAGAGATCCGGTGCTGGAAGAAAGCCTCTACCGGGATCAGCAACGCCACTTCCCACCCCTCCGTATCGGGGCGTTCTTCGAAAGGCTCTCTGCCTAAGCTGCACCAGCGATCTACCCGGCTGGTGATCTCTGTCGGAGCGCGCATTCGCCCCTGCCGGGTACTACCGGCACCGATCAGCAGCGTCCCCACGCAGTTACACTCTAAGTTGTAATATACTTTGTCTCCGGCAGGGTTCAGGAAAAACTCCACACAGGAGTCTTTCCACACATCTCCGTTGTCTTCTCCGTAGCGGGCACGCAGGGTCTCTTCGTGTACGCGAAAGTTCAACAAAAAAGCCTTCCCCGTATGCGCCAGGCGGAAACGCACCTGCGGACGATAGGGGAATGCTTGCCAGTTGACACAGTTAAGTACCTGAAAAGGCATTTGTTCCTGATCCAGCAGCCCGGGTATATCGGCTGCTGCGACCGGAGTAGTCCGTAATTTCTTGATCGTAAGGTTCTTCATATAGATATCAGGTTTCGATGAATATTGTCGCAATCCTACTAAATAGCCATACCCTTTGTATATTCCCCGGCCACGGGACAAACGGCTCACCCGGCCAGACACTCTTCGATGAATGCCTGCATCTCCGGCAGCAGGGCTTCGGCACGCTTCCAGAGGGTGTACTGTGCGCGGGTACGCACCAGGTTATGTTCGGGATAGGCAATCTTATAATAGGTATCGCCGTTTATGTAGTCGGCCAGGAAGCGCACACATTGCATATAGGGAAACAAGGTAGCGGCATAGGGCAGATGTTCCGTTTCCACCGGGGTCAGAAAAGAGCGGGCCGCATGCAGGTATCCCCGGGTGAACGCGCGGAAAATATCCATGTTGAACCCCACCCGGTCCGGATCGCGGTCGTCTTCCTCTCCGGTATTGGCTGCCGAACGCAGAAAATCTCCGTAGTCGGAGAAGATGTAACTGGGCATCACCGTATCCAGGTCGATCACACACAACACCCGGCCCTCTTCGTCGAACAACATATTATTGACCTTCGTATCGCAGTGGCAGATCCGTTTAGGCAGACGCCCCTCCCGGTGCAGCCGTTCGGCTTTGCACATCTCCGCGGCGTTCTTTTCGATCTCGTCGATATACGCCTGTACCTCCTGCACCCTTCCCACCGGATCGGCGGCTACGGCCTCCCGCAACTGCCTCAGGCGGAACTCCATGTTGTGAAAATCCGGGATGGTCTCTCCCAGCGTGGCGGGCAGATCGGCCAGCATCTGCTGAAAAGCTCCGAACGCCTCTCCCGCGTGAGCGGAATATTTCTCATTCACCGTTTCATACGTATAGGCACGGGGGATGAACCGCATCACGCGCCAGTAGTCTTCTCCGTCGAAGTAATAAGGTTTGCCATCCGACGTACGCAGAAAAGTAAGCACCTTACGGTCTATGTCCTCTTCGCCACGCGCTTCCAGCTTCTGTCGGATGTGTTCGGTGACCGCGAAGATATTGGCTTGCAACAGATCTACATCCCGGAAAATGGCATGATTGATGCGTTGCAACACATAGTCCGGAGCCTCCGGCTCACGGGTGAGCACTTTAAAAGAATCATTGATGAGTCCGGCACCCAGTGGAACCACCTGTTCCAACGTGCCTTGCAGAGCAAATTGCCCCGCGATGAAGGTAAGGTCTTTCATCATATTCAGGTCAGCATAAAAGGTTACATCTCCCAGCGGAGATACAAATATAAATAAATAGTATAAGAAAATCTCTTTGTCCGGCAAAGATACTGCCTCTTTTTCGGTTTCGGGGCAACAATTGTACGACAAACCGGACAAAATCATCCGGCGCGGTGAGTATGAAAAATAAAAAATCACAAAAACAGCAGCAGCATTTTCCGGAAAGGATATCTTTGCAGAAGTTTAGCGTCTCGCACCATGGCTTGTGCTGTGGCCTTGAAATGCTGAACATAATACTTAACAACAGATGGGATTCTCTCACACCATCACCTATACCCTACACCCGAAACTTAAAACTCAGAACTCAGAACTTATAACTTAAAAAACATGATCCCGCTGCCCATCCACTTTGCTCCGCTTCAGGGCCATACCGAAGCCCCCTACCGCCAGGCGCATCACACCTCTTTCGGAGGGATAGAAGCCTATTATACCCCTTTTGTACGTATAGAGAAAGGTGTGTGGCGCAACAAGGATCTGCGCGACATCGCCCCAGAGCACAATCGGGTCGGACGCGTCATTCCCCAGCTCATCGCCGCCACCCCGGAAGAGATGGAAAAGCTGGCGCGCCTTTTTGCTTCTCTCGGCTACCGCGAAGCGGATATCAACCTGGGGTGTCCTTTCCCTCCGGTGGCACACCGGAAAAAGGGAGCAGGCATATTGCCTCATCCGGAAGCCGTGGCTGCCCTGCTGGAGGTGACCCGCAACATACCCCGGATGCGTTTCTCTGTGAAAATGCGGCCGGGATGGGACCACCCTTCTCAGGGCGAGGCCCTGATCCCTTTATTGAACGCGGCTCCCCTTACACACATCACCCTGCACAGCCGCCTGGGCATCCAACAGTACAAAGGCAACAGTGATGCCGGGCTTTTCGATCTCTTTTATCAACAGATCCGCCTTCCGCTGATCTACAACGGAGACTTGCGCACCGTAGCAGATATAGAAAAGGTAGCGGAGCGGTTCCCGGGCCTGGCCGGAGTGATGATCGGGCGCGGCCTGCTGGCCAATCCGGCTTTAGCTCTGGAATACAGGCAGAGCAAGGCACTCTCTGCCACAGAACGCCAAGAGCGGATGCAAGCGCTGCATACCGACCTGCTGCATACCTACAGCCAGCAGATAGAAGGAGGCGAGGCGCAACTTCTCAGCAAGATGAAAGCCTTCTGGGAATATACCGACCGGGGAGATAAGAAAGCCCTGAAAGCCATCCGGAAAAGCCGGCGCATGGCAGATTACCTGCACGCGGTATCCGTGTGGATGCACTCGTTGTAGGTAACCAAACAAGGAAAGAAAGTGCACCGGAACGCAGGAAAAATCTTTATGAATGTTAACAACACAATGTCAACTATTAAACCATGTTATAACAACGCTGTTTTCACACACAAAATTTGCAGATCCGGCAAAATGCCGTATATTTGCAATGTGTTTTTCATAGTATTAGATTTAAGGTTAACAAAGGTTGGAGTCAGGCGTGACTCCTTTTTTTTGCTCCTGCCTGAGCAACTACCTCCATAATGAAAAATCACAATAGACCTTTGCTCTATCCAGACCCTCTGAAAGGGGTTTCTTATCCTGCCTTGTCCCTATTGCCCGGCACATGAACCATACTTGGGTACAACAGCATCTACCAATCTTCTGTGCAGAAAACAGCCCGATCATGCAGAGAAAAATAGTATCAAATATAAATAGAGAAAATCTTCAGAAATAAATTTGAGTTTTTTATACCTAATATCTATTTGTCAAATATTATCATAAATACATCCGACCTCTCCTATATGGGTATTTTGGCTCTCTCCCTCTGTTATTAAAAAACACAAAAGACTGACAATAAAGATATTGACGCTTTCCTTTGTTGGGTATTTACAGACTGTGCACAGAATACGTATAAACTATGCACAGAATATTTATACTCTGTGCACACTCTACGGGTATTCTGTGCACAGAATATACACCTTTTTTCAGGAGATCAGGATGGCAATTCAAAAAGTCATAAATAATTACCATCAAACCATCCAAACCCAAAATGACAATGGCGCCATTGTCACGCGCAACAAGGAAAAAAATGATTCTTTTTTCATCGCTATACTCTACCTTTGTTTTCATCAGAAAAAAGCTGAAAAACAAGATGTACATAGTGGATCAGCTACCCTGGCCAGGACTTCTGAGCGTATGAATAAAATTTAATTTTAACTTTTAAAACAAATTATTATGCCTTTATTTTATAAACCCATACAAAGTAACGTAGAATCCGAAGATGGAAAGAAAAAATGGTTTCCATGTCTGGTAAAAAGTAAGAAAATCGTAGAGACAGATACGTTGGCCGATCAGATTTCCTATAGCTCCACCCTTACCCGTGGAGATGTAAAAAACGTATTGGACAATCTGATGGTAGTTATGAGGCAACATCTGATGAACAGTAGTTCGGTGCGTCTGGAAGGTTTGGGCACATTCACTGCCTTTGTCCAGTCAAAAGGCAATGGAGTGGATACACCGGAAGAGGTAAATCCTTCTCAGATCAATAGACTACGCATACAGTTTTCTCCTACTTATACGCGTAATTCGTTCAATGGTACTACGCGTGCCATGTATGAAGGGGTCAGTTTCGAACGTTGGCCGGATGGAGCGGAAAGTAGTCCGGGAGACGACGGCGATGATACGGGCCCATTGGGATAAATGGTTTCATGAACTGATCTCATGAACTGTATATGACGAAAGGCGGTGTGTACACAGAGGCACACCGCCTTTTTGTTTTTCTACACAGGAAGTCTGTTTTCGCCTGACGGCTATATCACCTGGAACCGAAGAAAGAGGTTTGATGGCTGTCACAGTTGTTTCTAAATGTTGAGTATCCCACCGGGTGTGACAAACACACGTTCACTCTTTGTCTGTTCCGGTGGCAATTTCTCCAGGGAGCTCAAAAGGCAGGAACTGGCAGCAGACCTCATCTTCTTCCTTGCTTAACACCACCCGTACACCGCCTGGCAGCAGCCAGCCCCGAGGAGTGGGTTGAGTCCGATATACACCGTGCGCGCAGAAATAATGCACACAGTCTCCCAACTGGGGCACCGGACCTCGCAGAAAGATGCAGACCTGGTCGCAGAGGCCTTTCGTATCGTAAGCAAAATTAAGCATGACATCCACCTGGGGCACAATCTCGATCAGATACTTATCCGGGAAATCTCCGGAGGGTAGTACGTTGGTTGGAAAGTATGTAGTCAATAGGGAGCGTGCCTGCTGGCGGCAAGTGCCCAACATGTGTGTAGCGCACTCCACCCACCTGGGAAAATCATCCGGCAGGTAAGGGTAAGAAAAAGTATTCATGGGTAATAGTCCGTATGTTGACTCCGGCCGCCCTCTGCCGGAAATTACATAGATTGGATCAGGTGCAGGGCCAGCACCTGGTAAGTTGTAAGTTTACAGTGATAAGTTTTAAGTTTTAAGTTTTGAGTGAGGAATCAGGGTTACGGGGTTGTAAATGAGAATCCCGGATTCGGGAGTTGTAACCCATAAGTAACCACAAGGATCGTCAACGATTCATTCACTACTTAAAACTTACTACGTAGAACTTATTACTTAAAACTTAGAACTTAAAACTTATTCCCTCTATGCCGTACGGACTAACGACGGGAAAAACGTGAGCAGTCTGAAAGGAGAAATGAAAAAGAGAGAAATCAGAAACTCGGAGTTGTACACTCCACCTCAACAGTTATAAGGGTGATTTCTCTGGGATCGGTTCACTATTTAATACTCTTCTCTTAGGATTCAGCATTCTCTTCTTCTGCTGTTCCTCTTCCTGCTCCTGCTGCTTTCGGATCACTCCTTCGAGCAGCGAATGGTTCAGGCGGTGCAGTTCAAACAAACCATCGTAGGTGCTCTGCGTGATATCCACAGTCGGCTGTTCCTTTTGCAGATCACTGAGCATCAGATACAGATAGTCTATGGTAAGTTCGTTGATGCACTGCACCAGTCGCAAGGGAGAGATCTCTGTGGTCACATACTCGCACAGAGGTTCCGGATCAAACATCGCTTCCATAGGCGCACAAACAATAGATGGATACTACGGTGAGGCACCGCTTATCAGATAACAACCGAGGCAACCGGGCAGGTCGCCTTCTTCTCAGACGCATATCCGTCTGTTCCAGGAATGGGTTCTTCATTGACTTTTACAGATAAATCCAGTCCGGTGTCCCTACAGACCGGGGATACATAAAAAAGCGTGAGACACTTAGCTATCTGTAAGACAAAGGTGATCAAACCTTACATTCCTGATAGATTAAATGCTCACGCCTGTATGAAAAGGCGTGAACACCAGCCTACCCATAGTACAAGGGCAACCAAACCCCACGTTCCTGATAGACTAAATGCTCAACCAATATAAAGAAGGCATGAACACCAATCTACCTTCAGATCTAGGAATGACCAAATCCCTACGTTCCAATAGACTAAATGCCCATGCCTATGGCAAGACACTTAGCTATTTTGGAACGTAATTCTTAATTGGTCATTTTAGATCTGAATTCCAATAGCTAACGCTTATATTTTCTCATACGTGGAAGAACCGAAACACCATCCGGTATACTCTTCCGTAGGCAAAAATACGGATTCACTCCGAATCTGCCAACTCTTTGTGTAAAAGATTTCTTCATTCTCTGCGGGGACATACGGATCAGATTCTTTTGTTTTTACTATTTTATCGCACATATTTATATACGGGCAGATGATCAAAAAGAAGAAGACCGAAAAAAATAAACGATTACTTTGGGTCCAATACACCTGTAGAGACGCACGGCGTGCGTCTCCGCGTACCGAATGGGAGTACATACATATACCCTGCGGGGTACATCTT
>JAJBTC010000141.1 GCA_020861095.1 Bacteroides sp. | reverse complement strand
ATATTTCATAAGTTTGCAAATAAACCCAAAATAACACAATGCTTATGAAAAGAATTTTATGTCTATCGTTGGTTTTGTTTGCTGGTTTAGGGTTGTTTGTGCCAAATACGGTATATGCAACTGAAAATCAAAGTATATTAAGTTCTGAAAGAACTCAGCAGACTAAACTTGTAACCGGGATAGTTACGGACTCAAAAGGCGAAGCTATTATTGGTGCCAGTGTATTGGTAAAAGGTACAGTTAACGGTACGGTAACGGATATGAACGGAGAATTTTCTATTCAAACTTCTGCCGGTAGCATATTGGTAATCTCTTATATTGGTTACATGAAAAAAGAAGTTACAATAGGAGATGTTTCCAGTTATACGATTACCTTAGAAGAAGATGCGCAGAATCTGAGCGAAGTAGTAGTAACTGCTATGGGTATAAAAAAGGAAAGAAAAGCGCTTGGATATTCTATACAGGATGTAAATAGTGAAGAGTTGACAAGGAACAAAACTTCTAATGTCCTGAATTCATTGAATGGTAAGATTGCGGGAGTAAATGTAACGCAGTCTGGTGGTTCTGCCGGTGCAGGAGCACAGGTTGTTTTACGTGGCGGAACTTCCCTGGAACGTGACAATCAGCCGCTGTTTGTTGTGGATGGGATTATTTATGACAACTCTACTCCCTTGGGAGGAAACAGTGCTTTTGATGGTGCGCAACGTACTGCGACCACGTTTGGTAATCGTCTGATGGATATCAATCCGGAAGACATTGAAAATATGTCTGTACTGAAGGGACCGGCAGCGGCGGCATTATATGGTTCGCGTGCTGCTGCGGGGGTGATTATCATCACTACTAAAAAAGGGAATACGGATGGTAGTACGGAAGTAACTTTCAGTACCCGGCTTACGACTTCCTGGGTGAATCGTTTACCGGAACAACAAAGTACTTATAAAAGAGGGGAGTATTTAGCCGGGGGCAGTTTAGAGACGGATTGGGTCTATAAATCCTGGGGAGAAAAGTTTGGCAGTGGTGAGAAAGTCTACAATAATATAAAGGACTTTTTTCAGACTGGTGCCAGTTATGATAATACCCTGACTGTGTCTGGCGGCAACCAGAATGGTAGTTTCTATCTTTCTATAGCACGTTTTGATCAGAAAGGGATTGTACCTGAAACGGGATTTGATAAAACCACTTTTCGTTTTAACGGAGATCGCCATTATGGCAATCTGACCGTGGCAGCCAATGTGTCTTTATCTATTGCAGATACGGATAAGACGTTGACATCCAGTGGGCTGTATAATATGAACAGCAATGGGGCCATGGAAACGGTGTATACCTGGGCAAGGAGTGAAAATATGAAGCATTATCTGAATGAAGACGGAAGTAAATATCGTCTTTTTCAATCTTTAGATCCTTCTAACGATAGGCTGGCCAGTGATGAAGAGAATCCGTACTGGATCATTAATAAGAATAAGATGACAGATAAAACTACCCGTTTTACCGGATCCATAGCCCCCAGTTATAAGATCACAGACTGGTTGAATGTGAATTACAGAGCGGGTTATGACCGTTATACAACCAATGATTATACCTATATCGCGGCAGGGGGAGCAGTCAGAGATATCTATCAGAATGGTCGTTTGTCTACAAATGATGTGACTTATGAGTATCTTACTTCGAATTTTATGATTAATGCAAATCAGAAGGTTGGTGATTTTGATCTGAATCTTTTGCTGGGACATTCTGCCGAAGATACAAAAACCGTTCGTCAGCGTAGAACAGGATATAATTTTGAAGTGCCTGACTTTGCGAGTTTTGAAAATATAGATGAATCTACCAAATTTTTTGAATCGTATCAATCCAGAAAAAGGTTGATGGGAGTATATGGTGAATTCAGAGCTGCTTATAAAAGTATAGCTTATCTGACCGTGACAGGACGTAACGACTGGACTTCTACGCTGCCTACAAACAATCGTTCTTATTTTTATCCTTCAGTAAGTGGTAGTCTGGTTTTCAGCGAACTGTTGCCGGAGAATGATATCCTTTCATTTGGTAAACTCCGTGCATCGTGGGCACGTGTAGGAAAAGATACGGATGCTTATGCGCTGGAGACTGCTTTGTGGGCTCCCAGAACATTCCTTTCCGGAGTAGGGTTGGGTAACAGCTGGACCAGAGGAAATCCCTGGTTAAAGCCTGAACGTACCGAATCTACAGAATTGGGACTGGAAATGCGTTTCCTGAATGGTAGGGTCGGATTCGATTTCACTTATTATACCAATAATAGTAAGGATCAGATCGTATCGCCCCGATTGAGCCAGACAAACGGTTATATTTTCTATTCTACAAATGTAGGGAATGTATATAACAAGGGAATAGAATTAGCTGTTTCAGGTCAACCTATTCGTTCCAAAGACTGGAATTGGGACATGACGTTAAATATAGCAGGAAATCGTGGTACGGTAGACCATCTTTTGCAGGGAATGGAACTTTTGTATGTTACAGATGTACAGATTGGCGGTGCGAAAGCTGCTTCTGTGAACGGAGGAGATTTTATGGCCTTGACCGGATATGCCTGGAAACGGGATGAGAGTGGGAATGTGATCCTGAATTCCAATGGTATGCCTACTTATTCTGATGACGCGACCCAATATATCGGTAATCGTGAACCTACATTTACCGGAGGTTTTAACAATAACATTCAGTATAAGAACTGGAGTCTTTCTGTCTTGCTGGATTTCCGTGTGGGAGGTTTGATATACAATGGTACAGATTATTATATGACTACGTATGGGATGAGTAAGCGTACGGAAAATCGTGATAAGATAGTGATAGAAGGAGTGATTGAGAATGCTGAGGGTAAATATGTTCCGGCATCTTATACTTTTGAAGCAGGTAAAACCTATCAGATAGGGGATGCACAGAGAACAGGCGAATATATCATTCAGGATTATTACTCAAACTTCTATACCAAAGAGGCTTCTCATTTTGCGACGAAAACAAATTGGCTGCGTTTGCGTGGGATATCCCTTTCTTACTCAGCGCCAAGATCAGCTCTTGTGAAAACCAATTTATCAAAGGATGTACGGTTTCTGTAGCAGGTGACAATTTGTGGGTATGGACAAACTACAAAGGACTTGATCCGGAAAATAGTGTGGCCGGTTCGGGTATTACGGGATCCAGTTCTGTAGGAATTGACTATTGTGGAGTGCCCAGTACAGCGAGTATGTCATTTAGAGTGAATCTGACATTCTGATCTCATTTAAACCAATGTTTAACGAAAAAAAGAGCTATATGAAAACTATAAGAAATATAATCGGGAGTCTCTTATTGATCGTCGGTCTTGTATCTTGTGACGACTGGTTAGAGGTAAACAATGATCCCAATACCGCTACACAAAGTGAGGCCTCGGTGGCTTCCCGTTTGCCGTGGATACAACACCATTGTGGATATGCGTACGGCTCTGCGGGAACCAGAGTCGGTTACATGACTGGTATGCTGACTTCCGTATCGGATTATTCATCCTCCGCTGAGAATATGCATAATTACATGCCTATCTGGGATCCGATCTATGGAATTTCTACCACTCCTTATCAACATTGGTTTGTGGGTGCTGCATGCAACTTGCAGGACCTGATAGATGCAGCCGAAGCAGAGGGTGCCTACCACTATATCGGTGCCGCTCTTGCTATTCATGCCTATGGGTATATGCTGATGACGGACTGGTATGGAGAAATGCCTTATACACAAGCTGTGGGGCCTTATCTTACTCCCGAGTATGACGATGGTAAGACCATTTTTGAAGGATGTATGGCTAAATTAGAGGAAGCATTGACTTATTTTGAAATGACACAGGCTGTTGGCGCAACCCCATTGAGAGAGGGAGATAGCTGGAATGACGGAGATGTGGATAAGTGGAAGGCAATGATTTATGGCCTGAAAGCCCGCTGGTTGAACAATCTTTCAAAAAAGTCTTCTTATGACAGTCAGGCTATTTTAGCGGCTCTGGAAAAAGCGCCTACCAGTAATGCGTTGAATACCATCATTCACCATGTGAATGAATCGGGAGATACATCCAGTGATGTTCTTGCTGGTGACCCATTGAAAACTTCCTATTTGTTTGATTCCGCGGCCTGGTCAGATCATGTACGTTTAACTAAATATTATACAGATCTGTTCGAATATGTTCAGCCCGATGGGACGGTGGTTTATGATCCTCGCAGAGAGAAGTTACTTCCTATGAATCAGCATTATGATGAAAATGGAAATTCTTATTTTATGGTTACTCAGGGAGTAGATGTCATTGGAACGGAGATCTTATTGGAAGGTGGACCTCGTACCCAGGTGTATGATGCAGATAGTAAAACTTACAGTGTTTCGGCTGCGGGCCGTGAGGCAGATACGTTGTTTGTCACTCTGAAAAATGTTTGTTGCGCCCAGGGAGGAGCACCGGACGAAAGTTTCTATCAGAGTGCCGATGGTACTATCTTGTCCACAGGTACATATTATACCCGTCCGGAATCTCCGACAGATATAGTCTGTTATCCGGAAATGTGTTTTATCAAAGCTGAGGTCTATTTCCGTCAGGGAAACAAAGGCCAGGCGTTGGCTGCTTATAAGGCCGGAGTACAGGCACACCTGGAGATGATGAATGAGAAGTTAGCTTCTTATGGTACGGATAACAATCCGGGTAAAATTCCTATGGATGAAAATGAAATTAGCACATTTCTGGCCAGTGACTGTTTGGCACAGACTGAGGCTGAACTGACTATGGCTGAGATAATGAAGCAGAAATTTATTGCTATGACATTTACCCAGCAGACCTGGAATGATGTACGCCGGTTTAATTACTCTGCTGGAAATATCGCTGATTTTGGTGTAGTATATCCGGGGTTGGAACGTCCGACAGGGATGAGTGCTACTGCTGCAACAATGAAATTCCCTGGTACTTCCAAAACGGAGGATAATTACTGGTGGCGTCGGATGCAGCATTGTAGTCATGAAATGAACTATAACAATGCACAGTTGGTGAAATCCAATCCGAAAGCATTGGAACTTGATATCTGGTCGGTAAATGTCTGGTGGGACAGTACTGAGGAGTAAGTAAGAAGAGATAATTAAACATGGGAAATAGTTGAATATATACCCGAATGAGAAACTCCCGGTTTGCTGACTGCAAACCGGGAGTTTTATATGAAAAATAAAAAGGTATATGAAGTAAAATGTACTCATAAGAGAAAAGCAAGCAGGAACTGAGTTTGTTCTGCCTAACAATTCTGTGAACCCTCAGATTGGCAATGGATTATTTTTTCTTTTCCTGTATGATTTGCATATCCGGCATAGTAATGTTACTTTTGTCAGAATATTCTGAGAGCTATAAAGGGAACTATATGGAGAATAGATTTTAAAAGAGATATATGCAGGCATATAAAAAGTTTATTTCACCCGGAGCGTGGTTTTCCATGTGTTATCCATCTTCCTGGGTAGAGGCGGAAGATGGTGAGTCTACGTTCTTATTTTATGACCCTAATGTGTGGTCGGGTAACTTTCGTATTTCTTCTTACAGAGATCCGAAGAACCCGGATAATATCTCTTTTGTAGAAAACTTTCTCCGGCAGGAACTGAAAGAGAATCCGCAGGCCCGGAGCATGGAGGTGAACGGACTTTCCTGTGCATACAGCAGGGACGAATTTCACGAGAACGGACACAATTTTGTAACACATGTCTGGATCATGGGTATGGGATCCCTTGTTTTCGACTGCTCGTTTACGGTAGAGGAAGGTATGGATGTAAAAGTAGCGGAGGAGATCATAGCCTCTTTACAGATCAGGGAGACAGGAAAGAAATATCCTCCTGAACTGATCCCGGTACGGCTTTCTGAGATCTATCAGATCAATGAAGGATATGAGTGGGTAGCCCAGGCTGTGAAGAAAGAGTTCCGTAAAGAGTTCCAGGCCATAGAGGAAGATCTTCCCAAACTTCAGCAGATCATAGACAAAGGAGATATCGCGCCAAAGAATAAAGAAGCATGGATCTCGTTGGGTATTGCTATTTGCGCCATATTGGCCAATGAAGTGGAAGGCTTTGAATGGAATACACTGATAGATGGCAACCGCGAAGCACCGGTCCTGAAATACAGGGATTCGGAACTGGTGGTTGATCCGATGAAATTAGTCTGGAGCAGGGTACGTAATGGACTGCCCTGTCTGGTGAATGAAGAATATCAGGAAATTTTGGAAAGCATTCCTCAGCAGTAAGTGATTGCTAACAGGAAATTTGTTAGATATAATATATGGTAAGTTGTCTGCAAGTGGAAGGGCTCACAAAGTCCTTTGGTGATCTGGTGTTGTTCGAAAATATCACTTTTGGTATATTTGAAGGACAACGTATCGGGCTGATCGCCAGAAATGGCAGTGGAAAGACTACGCTGCTTCATATTCTGGCTGGTCGGGAAGGCTACGATCAGGGAAATATAGTATACCGCCGCGATCTGCGTATCGGATACCTGGAGCAGGATCCTGTCTATCCGGAAGGATTGACTGTACTGGAGGCCTGTTTTCATCATGGCAATGCCATCGTAGAACTGATCCGGGAATATGAACGCTGTATGCAGACGGAAGGGCATCCCGGTCTGGAAGAACTTCTTTCCCGGATGGATCAGGAAAAGGCCTGGGACTATGAACAGAAGGCCAAGCAGATCCTTACGCAACTCAAGATACAAGACTTTGATCGTCCCATCCGGGAACTCTCCGGAGGACAGATGAAGCGCGTGGCCCTGGCCAACGCACTCATTACCGAACCGGATCTGTTGATCCTCGATGAGCCCACCAATCACCTCGATCTGGATATGATCGAATGGCTGGAAGAGTACTTGCGAAGAGCGAAACTTAGTTTGCTGATGGTCACCCACGACCGTTATTTCCTGGATCGTGTCTGTTCGGAGATCATGGAAATAGAAAACCAGCGGCTGTATCAGTATAAAGGAAATTACAGTTATTACCTGGAAAAACGCCAGGAGCGTATAGAGGCTTTCCGGACAGAGACAGAGCGGGCCAATAACCTGTATAAAACGGAACTGGAGTGGATGCGGCGCATGCCGCAGGCACGCGGGCACAAAGCAAAATACCGGGAAGATGCTTTCTACGAACTGGAGAAGGTTGCCAGACAGCGTATCCGGGAGGATCAGGTGCGTCTGAATGTCAAGGCTTCCTACATTGGAAGTAAGATATTCGAAGCGGAACATCTGTATAAAAGCTTTGGGAAGGTAAAGATACTGGAAGACTTCTCTTATGTATTCGCGCGTTATGAGAAGATGGGCATCATTGGTAACAATGGTACGGGGAAATCGACTTTTATTAAAATACTGACGGGCCATCTGTTGCCTGACAGCGGACGGTTGGACATTGGGGAGACGGTGCGTTTCGGCTATTATTCTCAGGAAGGTCTTGCTTTTGATGAGCAGATGAAAGTCATTGATGTGGTACAGGATATAGCAGAAGTTATCGAATTGGGAAATGGGAAGAAACTCTCTGCTTCGCAGTTCCTGCAACATTTCCTGTTCACTCCGGAGACGCAGCACAATTACGTATACAAACTCAGTGGAGGGGAGCGGCGCAGGCTCTATCTCTGTACTGTACTGATGCGGAATCCGAATTTCCTGATCCTGGATGAGCCCACCAATGACCTGGATATTCTTACGCTGAATGTATTGGAAGAGTATTTGCGCAACTTCAAAGGATGCCTGATCGTTGTTTCCCATGACCGTTATTTCATGGATAAGGTGGTGGATCATTTGCTGGTTTTCAACGGGCAGGGCGATATCCGGGATTTCCCGGGCAATTATACGCAGTACCGTGAGTGGAAAGAACGGAGCGAACATCAGGAAAAAGAAGCGGTACAACCTAAGAAAGAGAAAAATACCCGTGTCCGGTTGAATGAAAAGCGAAAAATGTCTTTCAAGGAAAAACGTGAGTTCGAACAGCTGGAACAGGAGATCTCGGATCTGGAGGAAGAGAAGAAACAGATTGAAGAAGCACTCTGTAGCGGTACTCTTTCCGTAGAGGATCTGACGGAAAAGTCGAAGCGTCTTCCGCAATTGACTGAGCTGATCGATGAAAAGACCTTTCGTTGGATGGAACTCAGTGAAATAGAGAACGGAACGTAGAAGATCCTGTACGGATAAAACCTTTTTATATAACAACACCTATGAATCTAACCAATTATCACAGTCATTGTAGCTTTTGCGACGGGAGAGCGCCTCTCGAAGAATTTATCTGCGAAGCTATCCGTCAGGGATTCAGCGCGTATGGGATCTCTTCACACGCTCCTTTGCCTTTCTCTACCCGGTGGAGTATGGAAAGTACGCAGATGTACGCCTATCTGAGGGAATGTCAGCAACTGAAACAGAAGTATGCCGGGCAGATCGAACTTTATATGGGATTGGAAATTGACTATCTCAATGAAGAAACTCATCCGGCAACTGATTATTTTCGTTCCTTGCCGCTCGACTATCGGATCGGTTCTGTACATCTGCTCTATAACCCGCAGGGAGAGAGGGTGGATGTGGATGTTACGGCTGATAAATTTCGTATATTGATAGATCTACACTTTCAGGGTGATGTGGAGGCACTGGTGAGGCAATACTACCAATCTATGACGCGTATGCTGGAAAGGGGTGGATTTGATATCATCGGACATGCGGATAAGATCCATTATAATATTTCCTGTTACGACCCTGCTATTCCCGGACAACCCTGGTACAGGGAACTGGTTTGTTCTTTTTTCCATACCGCTGCTGTGAAAGGATATATAGCAGAGATCAATACGAAAGCTTTTGAAACGTTCGGCATTTTTTATCCCTCCGTACAGGATTTCCCTTTGTTGCATTCTTTACATATTCCGGTAGTTGTAAACAGTGATGCCCATTATCCGGATCGTATCAACAGTGGTAGACGAGAAGCCCTTACGAGCTTGTATCAGAGTGGCTTTCGTGAGGTTATGGAGATCCGTCAGGGAGAATGGACATCTGTTGCCATTGATCTTTCCTGAACAGGTGTTTGTGTGCACATTTGATTTTCGTAGGTCCCTGCCAGTGTATGTATAAGTATTAATTTCCGGATCACTTGAATAATCAGATGTTATGTAGTAATTATGCATATCTCTGTATTTTTATAAATGATAAGATAAATACTGTTTCATGTGGATAGTCTTTTTTGATAATATCCTTTTCTTTTTTGCGGAACTATAAATTATTCTTTTACCCGATTAATTTTTTATAATCTTACTTATCAGGATCTTAAAAAATAACTTGTACCTTCTTTTTGTATAGATTCTTAGTTATAGTTCTGTAATCCCCATACTTGTTCTTTTATAAAGTTATTTGTTACTGTATAGATTATGTCTTTCGCATAGTTTTATTAATTTCTATTATTTTTCTAATTTTATAAAATGATAGAGTTCTGACCTCTAAACGAAATACAGAATAAATAAATATCAAATAATTAGGTGTTTATTCCTTGTGTTTGAGGAGATACAGATAAAAGAAGTTTGTTCCTTAATAGTAGATTTACAGAGGTAGTCGCGTGGTCTGTCTGTGGAATAGCCGCCCTGAGCAGCAGTCGTATGTTTTTTATCCCAAGGGGAAACACGTTGTAGCATGTATCTTTGATCTTTCCCTGTGTTGTGAGGTATGTATGGTATTGCATCGTTGTCATCTCCTGCCTAATCCTTATCTTTTATAGAAGTCTGTAAAGCCCGGGGAGTTGCATGGATCCGGGCTGAGTGAAATGTAATACGATTCTAAGATCAGTTTGATGGGACTCTTGATATATATCCGGTATACAATGAGGTATGGTGTGCATATAATTTAGTCGAAAGAAAATCAGGGGGCAGGTATTCTTTAGGGCTCAAACAAAGGCTCGTACTATTATAGTATAGAAATCCTGGGGGTAATATAGAATATAATGGCTAAAGAGTAAATATCTTTGTTTTCAAGATCTCTCTCTGTACTGCGACATGTAGACCGGGAGAGATCTTTTTTATTTATACCTCTTGCAAAGGCGTATATTAGTAATGAAAATATACTATATAAATAAGGTGAAAATTCTGCTCATGCTTCTTGAACAAAGGCTCTTATCTGTGAGTATTTGTTCGTCTAGGATAATAACGTTTATTTTTATAAGGGAAGTGACAGGAAAACACAATTATGTATTAATAATATCCATCGGTCAGATGGACTGTGAACAACACTTACTTAAAAAGAAAGGAGGTTTCTATGAAAACATAAAGAATGAATTCAGGATAAAATATTGTTGATCAATGATACTTTATCAGCCAGAATTCATCTACTCTCCGGAATTTTTCGGGGAAAGATGAACTTATCTTGGCAAACTATACCAACAAAATATTTTGCATATACGCAACATATAGAACATGGAAATCCTGTATTTATATTTAAG
>JAJBTC010000101.1 GCA_020861095.1 Bacteroides sp. | reverse complement strand
TGCTGATTATTAAATTTATAATTATTTTATGGGCCGGCAAAATCAGGGATAAATAGATTCTTTATGTAAGGACCGCCTGTAAATAAGCACCATACACTTTTCCTATATAAAAATATACAGATATTTTCTATTTTGACATCCAATCTGATAATCAGCACATTATATATTCAGGAACTATCTGTTCGTTTGTTCTCCTGTCATAAAAACATTATAAATCAGATATTTATACCTGAAACAAAAAGAATCAGATCTGCCCCTTCGTCAAAACTCCGTTTTTACATCAAAACACGGACAAGCCTTCACATATTCATTCGGTATAATGATACCATTGCCATCCAGATCGGGCGATGTATCCCGATGTCCGATCACCTGTGTAACCGATGGATACACCAGCCGCAGGGCAGCCACCAGCGTGCGCAGGCTTTCCTTCTGTTGGGGAGTACGGGTATCGCTGGGATTGCCCTGCGCATCTAATCCGCCCACATAACACACGCCGATAGAGCGCTGATTCCACCCCATACAATGTGCACCATCCATCTGTATATCCCTTCCGGTCTCTATCGTACCATCTATACAGATCACAAAATGATAACCAATGTCCCAGAAGCCCCGGTCGAGGTGCCAGCGACGAATGTCTGCCGCGGATACATCCTGCCCTTCTCGTGTAGCAGAGCAGTGAATAATAATCGTGTCTCTTTTCATCGTTTTAAGTTTTGAGTTTTTAAGTTATAAGTTTTAAGTTTTAAGTGATAAGTTGTGAGTGATAAGTTTTGAGTGATAAACTAATAATCAATTGTATATTATATATACTCCGTTACCCTATAGAGAGGCAAAGAAATTTACGATTACTCCCTTCGGTCATGACCCATTCTTTGATCATTAACACTAAGGAACGTTGGACGATTGACGATATACGATTGAAATTACATAAAGAATATGTTTGTAACCTACCCTACGTAACATCTTATATCCGAACCTACAAGAGGCATCGTTGCGTCTGAGCATACCAAATGGGAATGGATCTATCAGCAGGATGCTTTTTTGTTGGACGTGCACCGCGGAGACGCACGTCGTGCACTGGTATTCGGAATAAATCGTTGTCCTTTTAGATAATATGTTTTATTTCAATTATTTATATCTGTTTTTTACTTGGAGGATTTCAAACGGTTACATTTCCATAAGCTATCCAAATAACATTCATTCTCTGTGATTTTCTCTGAAAGCCCGAAGGGCTTTAATGTGACTACCCCCCAGTGAAGCGTAGCATAGCAGAGCGACTGGGGGTAGTGATGACATCACTGTCTTCAACCCCAAAGTGGGTTGAATGATTCTATCCTGAATAAAACCAGGTAAAATCTCATTCATATTACATAGAATGAAGTTTTTCTGTATTTAACCCACTTTGGGGTTGACTGTAAATACCTCAGATATACCCCCAGTCGCTTCGTTACGGGCAAGGCCCTTCACTGCGCTTCACTGGGGGGTATGCACAGTAAACCCTCCGGGTTTTCAGAGAGAGTGATGTACCGTAAAGTCACTTCAGGCTTTCAGAGAGAGTTATGCACAGTAAACCCTCCGGGCTTTCAGAGTGGATGAGTGACAGTTGGTTAGTTCCGTAAATCTTCAACTATTTTTCCGGATACCACTACACACCGTGCGTCTCGTATGTTTGCATATAAAATATAATGTATGGGGATTTATAAACATATTCTTTCTGTACTTTCAATCGTAAATCGTAAATTGTCAAATCGTAAATCTCTTTGCGTCTCTACAGAATACCAGAGTAGAATACATACAATTAATTATAAATACTTATTTATAAGTTCTGAGTGATAAATTTCACCCTATAAACAGTCAAGTGTAAACATTCAGGTGATAAGTGATAAGTTTTGAGTTGCAAGCTACAGGCTATCCCTCACTCATTCAAACTTATTACTTATAACTTATAACTCAACATTTACAACTTAATCTGCGGATAAGGATTACGCACCCGTTCCGGGTGGTTGATCTGCCGGAGCACCTTATTATACGCCAGTCCTTCCGCGCGGGCCAGGGCCGCCGCCGAAGGATAATGCCGCTCCCTGCCATCCGCGCTCACTGTGCTGCATCGGTGCGGTTTGCCTACCAGAAGTCCATACTGGAGCGCGTGGCGCATATTGGTCCAGGCATCGCACCACTCCAGATTCTCCACCCGGTTATCGCCCCGGACACCATTCAGGTGATTCATCTGTGGCAGGTTGTGCGGATTGGGCAGGAAGGCTTTTCCAACAAGGCGATGTACACGGTGCAGGGCATATATCCCCTGATCCCACAGCACTACAAACAGGTAGCCCTTCGTGTCTGTACCGGCAGACAGGATACGCTGCGTACGTTGTTTCAGGCTCATCACTCTTCCCTGGTCCGAAACCATGTAATCGGTATACCCAGGTATAAATCGCCAGTTTTCCGTAGCGGTTCCGGCACAGGCCGGACGTAAGATCAATAAGTTTTCCATAGCATTGGAATTTAAGTCAGTTGTTTGATTAAAATAGGTTGTTCATATTCTCTGAACTTAATTAGTAAAGAATGCTCCTGACAAAGGAATAAATCGTCCATCCGTAAATCTAAAAGGTGATATCATGCATTTTAAATTATAATTAGCTTTGCTGACCATTGATTGATTTTGTCGACCATCGGTTGGTAAATCCTCCGTCCGTAAACCTAAAATGTAACATCCTACATTGTAAATCGTACATCCCTTTGCTGACCGCCAGGTTGGCTACGCCGATCTTCGATGGACTGCGTCGACCGCTGGTTCGTCCATTCGCAAATCTCTTCAGGTATTCAGAGTCTGTTTGTATGTCGCATGTTTCTTCTTTAGCCGCAAACTGAGCGCTGTATTTCCGGAAGTTGAGCGCTCAAAAGCGTGGATTTGAGCGCTCCGTTTGCAAGTACAGACCACCATACCCCCTATCGGGCATTTTACCGGAAGAAGGCAGAGCTCTCCCTCCCATAGACTAAACAGACTAAGGAAAAGACACGGAAGTCTGTTGATCCTTCTTCTCCCCATCGGAAGAAACCACAGGCCATGTGCCGGGCGGGAAGTTTTCTATGCGAACCGGCTCAGACCCATACTGCGGCAGATCGCCTCCCGGTCTTCTTCCAGTTCCGCCGGCGAAGCAAAAGCCGACCCTTCCGCGGGGGAAGGCTCCTGAGGCTCATACCGGTCGGCAAGCTCGCGCAGCCATTCCAGTTCCTCTTCACAGGCAACGATCGCCTCACGCAACGTATCCGTCTGATACTGGATGCAAAGGCGGCGCACCTCCGCGGAAGTAGCAGATGAAGGCTTCATGGCTGCTGGCCAGGCAATAGAAAAGCCCCGGCTGCCTTTCCACGGCTCCCGGATGTGCCCGGCTCCGGAAAAGGCCTCACATAATGAAGGGAAACCACGCGGCAAGTGCGCCAACCCCCACAGTCCAGGTCGTAATACACAATGAACAGATTATCCGGACGCGGCTGGTAAGGTTTCCGGAAAGAATAGCGATAGCCAGTGAGTGTACCCCGCGCGTGGCGCACGGTACCGTCTTGCTTGATATAGCCGAAGCATACCTCGCCCTGGCGCAGGGCAGTGAGCAGTTGCTCGGCCAGGTGAGCTTGTCGCAGAGCCACTTGCAGCGGCAAAGCATATTCGCGCCGCAAAGAGAGAGCCCTGTAGATCACATGTTTTTCTGTAGTATATAAAAGAGATTCCGACATGTTCCAACAAAAGATTAGTTATAGATCAGGTTTGATTTGAAAAGAGAAACCTATTAGACAGGTGCTCTCCTTTACACGGGCAAAAATAGAACCTATATCTGAAAAACGTTGTACCAAAAATCGACAAAATACCTCTTCCGATCATTTTGTCGATTTTTGGTACACGAAATCCCGAAATAGAACATTTAGTTTGTCGAATAGAAGGAAAAATTCCTTGCTGACGACTCATTGTTTTTATCACGACTGACCTTCCGGAATGTAAAAAACGCGATAAGACCTATATACCTGACTGTAAATCAGCACTATAAAAAATAACAGGGTCTGTCAGAACATAGTAAACCCATAAAACCTTACAAACATGCCAGAAAAAGCCACTTTCCCCCTCTACAAAGCAAGTGAACTCCTACTCAAAATCCGGAATCAACTTTACAAAAACTTCGGACAGTTTACTCAAGACTACGTGACAGATGCTATTATGCTGGGGCGTACACGACTATCGGATATAGAAACAGATAAACATCTCTGCTGGAAAAATCTACATTACATATTCGCATACTACACCGTATACCTGCAAGATGCACCGGAACTGATCGAGGCTTTCCACATCCTGGCCGACACACAATGCATCACCCCCAAAAAGTGGGAAGAACTCCGGAATAAGAAAGAAGCCGATACCCCCTATGAACAGATGTTGCTGGAAAAAATCCGCAAGGCCGAACAACTGGACATCAGCGCCCTGATGCGCAAATACATGCCCTGACAACAGGAACCCACTTAAGATCTCCCTTCTCCGCTACAATCCTTACTGGTGAAGGAGGGAGATCCACAGAAAAACCTCTCCCAAATAGCGTAATCCAAGGTTTAGAACGTTGCTGACAAATACCATATGCCAGATTTTACACTAAAATAAAAAAACTCCTAAACACATAAAAAGGCTTATCAACTATTATTATAATGATTTTATTAATTTAATTAATA
Organism: Bacteroides sp.; assembly: GCA_020861095.1. Taxonomy (GTDB): domain Bacteria; phylum Bacteroidota; class Bacteroidia; order Bacteroidales; family Bacteroidaceae; genus Bacteroides. Next base: position 5,731 of record JAJBTC010000101.1, on the reverse strand, counting down.
TATTTGCAGGCTTTACACACATACACACTCAGAAATCATTTTCTATAATCTCATATTTGCTATGACTACCGACAAGACATTTGTCCGGAAAGGGTTTAATTTCCTTTTCCCGGACGCTGCCGCCGAACGACGTTTATCTCTGACTTTTTTCGTCTGTATCGCCATCAAATTACTGGTTTTCAATACCATCTGGTGCAGCAACTCCACCTTCGCAGCATTCTCCACCTTCGAGTTCTACCTCTACAACGCCCTGGCCCTATCCATCCTGCTGATCCCGCTGGTCTGTTTCCGCGCGGTCAGGATCACCCTGGTGGTGATGCTGTCATTGGATCTTCTCTTTGTGGCCAACCTGATGTATTTCCGGACCTATTTCTCCGCCATTCCATTCTACAGCCACGGCATCGCAGACAACCTGCAAGACTTCAAAGCCAGCGTCTATGCCTCGCTGAGAGCGGTAGACCTGATCTTTCCCCTCACCACCCTGCTCCCGCTGATCGTCTGGCGGAAGTATTTCAGCGTGCCCCGCACCCCTGTCGATGCTGCTGCCGTGGGCAAAGCCTGTAGTTATCTTATCTGTATCGGCCTGTTGTGCATTGCCTCAGGCATCTATCTGTACACGAAAAAAGGGTTTAAAAATGCCTACGACTCTCACCTGCGTTCCAGTCTTTTCTCGTGCCGCACACCGATGTATACCCTCTTCGGATCGCTCTGGTACGACTATCTCACAGGCAATGCCGAATTTACCCCGGAGATCAGGAACCAGATAGACAGCTGGCTGGCAGCGCAGGCAGGATACGCGGGCAGTCCTTTGCAGATAGAAAAAGGCCGGGCCAACTGTATCCTGATCCTTGCCGAATCCCTGGAAAGCTGGGTAGTGGAAACGACTTTCGACGGTCAGGAGATCACCCCCTGCCTCAACAGCCTGCTGCGGGACAGCAACACCGTATATGTCCCGCGTGTACAATCGCAGGTCAAGGGCGGGCGCTCCATCGATGCGCAGCTGATGATAAACACCGGGCTGTTGCCCATTGCCAGCGGTTCGTTCAGCGTGCGGTACCCGACCAACGCCTGGCCGGGACTGGCCACCGCTTTCCGGCAGCAGCATCCCGATGCCCGGACATACAGCGCCACTGTAGATAAAAAAGTGGTCTGGAACCAGCAGGTGATCGCTCCGGCATTCGGCTACGATGCCCTGTTGGATAAAGACAGCTTCGTGGCCGAAGAGGTGGCCGGACCACAAAAAAAGGTAGGCGATGCTTCTTTCCTGCGACAGATCGGAGAAAAGATAGAGAGCGGAGAGATCTGGTCCGACTCGGGACACAACCTGTTGCAACTGGTCACCTACTCGGGACATCATCCGTTCAAACTTCCGGAAGAACTGAGAAAAACCTCGTTCTCTACTTCCATGCCTGAAATGATGAAGGACTATATGTACACGGCCAACTATACCGACTACGCGATCGGACAGTTTATCCAGCAACTCAAACGACAGGGAAGGTACGAGAACACACTGATCGTGATCACCGGCGACCACGAAGGGCTGGCAGATCACCGGGAGTCCCTGGCGCAGTCCGAAGCCGGCCGCGGGATAGTTTGCCCGCAGCAATTTGTACCCCTGATCGTGGTCAACGCGCCGATGGGCAAGAGATACGAAGAGGTGATGGGCCAGATCGATATATACCCTACCCTGCTGGACTTGATGGGACTTTCGCAGTATCCGTGGAGAGGCATGGGGGTAAGTATCTTCCACCCCGGAAAAACTCCCTATGCCATTGATCCGCACATGAATATGATCGGTGTCGCGCCTGCCGCAGAGGACAGAAAACCGGAACACCTGAAAGAATCCTGGACCGTCGGAGACTATATCATCCGGTACGACTATCTGAAAGACATCCTGCCCGGGTGGGCATGGGTACGGTATGGAGAAACAAGTAGTAAGTTATAAGTTTAAGTTGTAAGTATAATCGGAAAAACGAAATGTACCGTTTTACAAAACGAAATGTACAAAAATATATGTTTTTTTCGTCTTTTATAAACTATTTGTCAGATTGTGTTTAAACACGACTTAACCGATAGTTTTTTATCCTGAAAGAACAGACTTATTTCCATATAAAAACAGCCTCCGGTAATATGTATTTTCCGAAGGCTGTTTGTTTTTTTTAGTGTACTTCGGCAAGGGATCAATCCTTTATCCGTATCCTTATACCTGATTCGCTCAGGTAGTTTAAGAACGTTCGGTAACACATGGGATACACCGGATAAATAAACCGTCTCCACACTGCTTTATAAGATCGTGCCTGATTGCCCGGTTCATAATGCTTGTTTGCCAGTTCGGCAACCTTGCGGGCTCTTAACTCCCTGCTTTTATGCTTTGCCATACCCCCTGTCTTTTTTACTCCGGTGTACTTACAATTGCCCCGACTCCTTTGCCCCGGATAGGAAGCGCAACAAAACGTTTATCAAACCCTACGATCGTAGCACGTTCTTTCGGATCGTCTACCGTTGCGTACATATAAATCTCACCGTCTGCACGCATCACCTCTTTGGAGTAAAACGCAATACTGGAAAACGTATCTGAGCTTTCTTTCAGGGAAGCAAACGGAACTTTCTTATATCTTCCATCTACCAGCCTGTAAAGAGGCATCTGAGAGAAGGAGAAAAAGCCAAATCCGGCAAAATTGAACGGTTCACCCGCTTTCAGGTTAGTGATTTCCTTAAACAACTTGATGTCCTCCAGAAGCAAGTCAGAAACGTGCTTAGGATGCAACACAATGTAACGTTCCTCCAGTGGGATCTGTGCATCATCAAACCGTTCTTTCAGGCAAAGAATATCCGCAAGGCTCAGACGTTTGCGTCCGCCCGCTGTAGCCCCGCTGGTAGTGATTACCGGAGTATCTTCTGTATCTGTTTCCGGAGCATAGGCGTGCGCCGCTTTCATGGCTACACTTTTGCGCAAAGTAGAACGGTGTTGACGGATCACACTTTCGAGTTTATCGTAACTGTATTCGATCGTATCCGGCCGACGGACCAACGTGTTTTCCGTTTCGAACTTATCCAGTATGATTTCATTGTCATTATCTTCACGTCCAACCGTTGGGATCGGATAGGTGGTGTTGTTGATTAACACATTGGGATCAATCCCGGCCGATGCGATGTGCAGACGGTTGTTCTCAACAAACTCGGAGTAGTTGACCGTCTTTTTCAAAAAACTATCATCGGGGTAAAACCCCTCTAAGATCTGTTTGATCCATACTTGTTTATTTAATGCCATTCACTTGAAAAAAATATAGTTGTTAGAATTGTGATTGATTCCCTCTGAGCAGGCGTTCATATACCTGCGGGTTGTCTTTTAGATACTGTGGATTGTTGCGACGGTAATAATCCAATGAATATTCCTGCTGAGTGTCTCCACCCTCTTTTCTGATCAACCGTTCATATAGTCCGGGATTGTCTTTTAGCTCCAGCGGTGCAAATTTCCGGTAGTCGTTAAGCGTCCAGCTGGAGCGATCAGAACCACTGTGGATAATATCCAAGGGTTTTAAAGCAGTGTGTAGTGTACCCAGTACTTTCTTTAAGACAGGCACACCCAGTTTGTCACCGATGAACTGATAGACGTTTCGATCCTGAGAGATGAATTTTCCCTCTCCGATGGCCTGATCTATCACTTTGTCCATATCTGCGTTTAGCTCCTGTTTCCTGAGTTCTACGAAGGAATCAAAAGCCAAAGAGTTTGATGCAGCCATAGCGATAAAATTGCTGCGCTGGCTGGCATTGATATACCCGCACTGGATCGCCTCGTCTACCTGCTGTTCTACATTGGTTGTTTGCTGTTGTAACTTGCTGATCGCTTCGAGTACATCGGCGTTTGTTGCCTGCGTAGAGAGCCCCAATAGTTTTATGATCTCTTGCAACAGGTCGGTGTCTTCCGGCTCTTCCAGATCAGAAAGCCGATAGACCACTTTACCACTTTTGCGGTAGAGTTTAACGGCGTTCATGTTGGAAGGCATATCTACGATGGAGATTTCTTTGAGTTCGCACCTGGTGACTGTATCTATGCCGTTTACTGCTTCTTTAACCGGGTTTTCAATACCGATGGAAGCCGAACGCAGGAAACCGCTTTCCACCTGTTCTTTGACCCGCTTACCAATCGGATCGGATTCGTCAAAGACAGCGTCTGCAAGCAACTTGCCCTCTTCAATACGGATATTTTCCCAGCGTCCGATAATACCGCTTTTGCGTTCGTGCATATAGAACATGACCGGGTTCTTGATAAAATGCTCTGTATTGATCCCGGCTGTCAGGATACGGAAGCCGTAGGAGTTTACACTCTCATCCGAAACGATAAAGGTATGATTTGTTTTTGCCATCCTAAAAAGGGTTTGATAGATCCATGATTTAAACTTGAGAAACAAATGTCTGATCTTTGATCGGATAAGACAAAAAGTATGGAAATTCTTTACACTTTTTTTGTGCAAAGATTTTCAACTTTTCAAAGTGAAACTTTAAAAAGATTATATATATTTGCACATCCTAAAAATTAAAAGCATTATGAACTTACCGAAATTAACTCCTAAAATTATAGTCACCTATGGTGCGGGTTGCGGAAACGATCCGGCGCTTTTAGCTTTTAATAGCGTAGGACACCTACGGGTGACTTCTTTTATTAACATCCTAAAAATTAAAAGCAATGAACAATTCAGAAAGCCGTACTACTCATGTAGTACAAACCGATCATGTCAGCGAGTTAGTTGAAAGAGCCAACCGGGAGTCTTTAAACTGGCTACCTCTTATTGAGTTCTTCACCCAAGAAACCGCTCCCGAAGAATTAGCGAAGACTTTGTTAGATTTCTATTTTTCAGTTTCAGAATTTGCCGCAGATAATTTACCCGGTGAATCGGGTATATATATCGCTGGTGAACATCTGTATTGCATCAACCGAATTATTAAACTTTGTCAGGAAATGACCAAGCAAACAGAGTCCGCAATAAAGTTTATTCAGCAAGCGAAGAGGTCATCTACAGAGCCAGCAAAGGATCATGAATCTTTTGTCCTTTCAGCTGAAAGGGTTAAACATGAATCTGAGATAGATCTACTGAATAAACTCTTACAGGGAAAGGATGACGAAATTTGTGAGCAAGCAAGAGAGATCGGGCATCTTAGTAAGGAGGTGGAGCTTCTGCAAAAGCAATTGAATGCACTTCAGGCAAAATCAACAGCAAGCAAGCCAACCCAGCAACAAACACAACAGGAATGGGAGATTCAAAGAGATGTTAACCGGTGTATACTTTGTATTCATGCTAATAATAGAGTTATAGTAACCAAACAGGCACATAGCAAACTGGGTGTGGTTTACTCTGTAGAGATTCCTGAGTTTTCCCAGAAGGTATTTTTAAAATCTCAGACCGCTTCAAAGGTTATAGATATCCTGAGGGTTTTATTATCGAATGATGAAATAGAATCGGGAACACTCAAAAAGATATGCAAAGTTGTCGATTTATCCGAGTTCAGAAAAAAGAGAGAATTACAGGATTTAAGAATGATCCAGTAAGTAGAGAAAGAGATCCACGTTGTGTTATATATCGGATGGGTGAAAGCCTCCAAGAGATATAATTTAAGTATATCCATTTAAACACAACTTGTATATTTGAATTGCCCCGTAGTTATTTAATTGCGGGGCATATTTTTTTAGTAGATATTTCCTGTATAAATCTCGTGTGGTATATATGTGTTT
>JAJBTC010000039.1 GCA_020861095.1 Bacteroides sp. | reverse complement strand
CTATTCATTTTAAAGTGTATATGGAAGAGTACAGAACAGTAGAAATTGTGGATATGTATGGGGAACCCAGATTCTCCACACAGATCAATGAAGGTAGTGTGTATCGGAAAACGTTAATGAAGGAGGATCATCTTTTATTGAAGTTCAGTGTAGAAGAACCTGTCCCTTTCCAGCGGGGGGGGATTATACGTTCAGAGCGTATGGAGGGCGTTTTGAGATCATAGATCCGGTGCAACCTGTCTGGAACCAGACCACCGGCGGGTATGACTATGAGCTTCAGATGCATGCTCCTTATGTGAAATGGAAGGATAAGGTGCTCTTTTTTGACCGTACCAGACAGAAGGAGAAGGCGTGGCGGCTGACGGCCGAGCCCATGGTGCATCTGGAACGTGTGGTAGCCAATCTGAAAGCCCTGGGATACCAATACAACGGAGTAGATTACGAAGCCAATGTGGGCGCAACGGTAGAGAAGTCGGCCAGACTCGTATCGTATGACAATACGAAGATCTGGGACGCGCTGACGCTTATCGCCCAGACCTGGGAGTGCGAGTGGTGGGTGGTAGACAATCAGATCTACCTGGGACAGTGCGCATACAACCAGAACCATGTCTTTGAAATGGGAAAAGAGATCGCGGATATGTCTCGCAGCGACAGTGGCAGTAACTATGCCACACGTATCTACGCGTTCGGCTCCACGCGCAACCTACCGGTCAACTACCGTCCGCAGGACGAAGCGCTGGTGGTGGAAGGAGTGGTGGAAAAGCGGCTGATGCTACCTGCCGGGATCGATCACATCGATGCCTGGGAAGATATGACCGAAGAAGAGGCTGTGGAAGATATAGTGATCTTTGATGATGTCTATCCGCATCGTACAGATACCATCGGAGAGGTGACTACAGTAGACCATACGGAAGAGATAGAGACAGAGACTGGTCCGGTAACCCGCCCCTGGAAAGCCTACCGTTTCCGCAACTCAGACCCGGCATTCTTCTTTTCCAAAAATTATATGTTAGACAATCAGGAACTGCGTATTGTCTTTCAGTCCGGTCCGCTCAACGGAATGGATTTTGGCGTGGCTTTCAATCCGGCCGGCGAGGCTGAGAAAGAGGCTTCCGGCAACTGGAGGCCGGAGGCTCAGGTATATGAGATTGTGCGCAGTGAGGATTACGGTATTCCGCTTCCTTCCGGGTCTCTGGCCCCCGGAGAGGGAGATGAATATGTGCTTTACGGATACGATGCTACCTTAGTGTCTGCAATGGTAGAAGACGCGGAAAACGAATTGCTGGAGAAGGCAAAGGAATATATAGAGAAATCCCGTCGGGATCCCTCCGTATATACCTGTAAGATGAATCCGATCCGACTGATGGAGTATGAGGACGACAGAGACGAAGGCATTCGGATTGCCGATCTGGATATCGGTGATAAAGTGACGCTGGTACATCCTGTATTCCTGGAAGAGGGGCGGGAATCCCACATCTATGGTTTTGAAAAGAGTCTGGACACTATCTATGAAGTCACCTATATGGTGGGAGATACCACACCCTATTCCCGCCTGGGAGATCTGGAAAGTAAGGTAGACGGATTAGTCTATAAAGGGCAGGTATATGGCGGTACAGGTTCGGGAGTATATGTGATCGGAAAGACAGATACAACATTGCCTACAGATCGCAATGTATTTTCCGCTACACGCACTCAGCTGGATTTCCTTTCCCGCAAACGCGATGATTTCGCAATGGGGCACATTACTTTTGAAGAGGGGATCACTGTGCGCTCTTCGTCCACTTCACCTATGAACCGGAAGGTGGTGTCGGATGCGATCGTAGAGAGCGGGGAAGATACTTCTGTCCTTTCCCGGAACCTTCTTGAAGAGGCGGAAGCAGCTTCGCTGACGATGAGTGACGCCATCCGGGAAGTCACCTCTTCCGGAGGGATGGATGGTGCGACGCTGGGCGAATTGGACAATGTAGACGATACGTTCGATACATTGGCCAATGGGAAATATGCCTTTGAGATGCGCAACGGGGTACTCTATCCGGTCAGTGCCAACGCGTTGGGAGCATCCAGTGTGGTGAGGCTCACGTTTGTATCCGATGGGGTCACTACCGTGTCTTATGGCAACCGTGTAGAGGTTGTGTACCACTTTTCTTCTACAATGGACGATGAAGAGACCGGTGCCGGTACGGTAGTATATACCGTGAACGGAAAGCGGGTGGCTGCCGGCACCATCGCGCAGGGAGAAAATTCGTTCGATGTGGGTTCCTACCTCATCCTGGGTACCAACACACTGGTGGTAGAGGTAACAGACAGTTACGGAACTACCCGCAAACTCACCTACACGATTGATGCCATCAGTGTCTCTATCTCTTCTACGTTCGATGAGTCGCAGGTGTTTACTGGTAGCATCTCTTACAAGTATACACCTGTAGGCGCGTTGGAAAAGACCGTCCATTTTGTGGTGGACGGAGAAGAGATCGCTGCTGCGGTCACCTCGGTTACGAACCGTCAGCAGACCTACACCCTTCCCGCTCAGTCTCATGGCAGTCATTCGCTGGAGGTCTATATTTCAGCGGAGGTGAGTGGAGCTACGATAGAGAGTAATCATCTTTTTTATGAGATCATCTGTCTGGAAGCGGGTAATATGACCCTTGTGATCGCCTCTTCTTTCCGTGAAACGGAGGTGATGCAGTACAATACCTTGCTTATTCCTTATTTAGTATACCATCCGGCATCTTCTGTGGCGGATGTGACTTTATCCGTAGATGGAGAGGTGGTATCAGCACTTCAGGTAGAGCGTACCCTGCAACAGTGGAGCTATCGGGTTTCCCAGTCGGGCCAGGTCACTCTTTCCATTGCCTGTGGGGAAGTAGTAAAGAGTTTCCCGTTACAGATAAAAGAGTCTGAGATCAGTGCGGGAGCAGAGACGGAAGATCTGGAACTGTATCTCACTTCCATGGGGCGTAGCAACAGCGAGACGAACCGGCAGGAGTGGCAATATGAAGATATCGCCGCTCAGTTGGTCGGCTTCAATTTCTCTACCAATGGCTGGATACCGGATGAACAGGGAAATGTGATGCTGCGTGTGTCGGGAGACGCGCGTGTAGAGATCCCTTGCCTGTTGTTCTCCAGAGACCTGCGTATCAACGGTAAGACGATCGAGTTTGAGTTTGCCACCAGCCATGTCACAGACTATGACGCGGTATTGGCCAGTTGCCGGGACAATGGAAAAGGGATTGAGATCACCGCGCAGCGTGCCTTGTTTGCCAGTACGCAGACATCGGTGGAGGTGCAGTTCAAGGAAGAAGAACGGGTACGTATCTCTTTTGTTATCGAGGAATCTGCGGAGAACCGCCTGATCTATACCTACATCAACGGGATTATCTCCGGGGTGGTTCAGTATCCGTTGAATGACAGCTTCGCGCAGGTCAATCCGGTGGGCATCACCATCGGCAGCGAACATTGCACGGTAGACGTGTACAACATCCGGGTCTACAACAACAACCTCAATCAGTATCAGATCCTGAACAACTACATAGCCGATATGGACGATATGGAGAAGAAGATGAGGCTTTTCGATCGCAATCAGATATTTGATGCCTATGGAGATATTGTATACAATCTGGTTGCGCAACAATTGCCTTGCCTCACTTTCGTCGGAGATTTGCCCAACTACAAGGGAGATAAAAAGACCATTTCCGTGACGTATGAGAACCGGGAAGAACCCTCGAAATCTTTCACCGCGGAGAATGTACAGATAGATGTACAGGGAACCTCTTCCCAGTATTATCCGCGAAAGAATTACAAGACCAAACTGCGCAGTGGGGTCACCCTGACGGAGAGTGGCGTGCAACAGGCGAAGTACCCGTTGCGGGAAGAGAGTATTGCTGTGGATACGTTCTGTCAGAAGGCAGACTTCGCCGAAAGTTCGGGAACGCACAACACAGGTATGGCTAAGCTCATCAACGACCTGTTGAAAAAGCTGGGCTATCTGACCCCTCCGCAGAAGAAGGACGAACGGGTACGTACCACGGTAGACGGATTTCCTATTGCCATCTTCCACAAGGCCTCCGAAGAGGCGCCCCTGGAATTTGTAGGGAAGTACAACTTCAACAACGACAAGAGTACGTCGGAGACCTTCGGATTTGACGACGCGGCGGAGTGCTGGGAGTTCTGTAACAACACTTCCGGCAGGGTGCTGTTTACCGAATCCGACTACAGCCGCTTAGATGCCGAAGGTGTTCCCGAGTGGCTCAATGACTTCGAAGCGCGGCATCCGGATGACGACGACCTCAACGCGGAATACGAAGCCGGAAAGATCCCTGTCCGTTTCAAACGGCTGACAGACTGGATCGTCTCTGTCAACGGAGATCCCGGACGCTTCAAAAAGGAGTGCGCGGAGTATTTCGATGTGGATTCTTTACTGGCCTACTACGTGATCACCGAACTGTTTGCCATGGTAGACCAACGTGCCAAGAATATGTTCTTCGCCACCTGGGACGGTACGCTCTGGTATCCGATCTTCTACGACAACGATACCGTTTGCGGTATCAACAACGAAGGGGATATCGCTTTTAGCTACAATGTGGAGTATCACGATCGCATTGGCACCCAGGATGTCTTTAACGGGGAGAGTTCGGAACTCTGGAAAAATGTGGAAGAGGCGTACGCGGACGAACTGGAGGCGTTGTATCGCAAACTGCGTGTAGAGGACCTGGTGTCTTACGAAAAGGTGATAGAAATTCTGAATACCGGACAAAGCGACCGGTGGTGCGAGGCGATCTACAATGCCGACGGAAAGTACAAATACATCGATCCGCTGATCCATGGGTTCTACGACTACGGTACCAATGAGTTTATATACACAGGTGCCTACCTGTACGCATTGCAGGGAAGCCGGGCGGAGCATCGGAAATGGTGGCTCTACAATCGTTTCCGCTATATGGACTCCAAATACAACACCGGTAACTACGTGAGTGACTACGCTACCATGCGTCTGTATACGCCCACCGACTGGACCGGAGTGGCACCGGATCCGGATTTCGCACTGATCCCGTATGCGGACCAGTACCTCAAGGTCAGATACGGATCGTACGGTACCAGCAGTGTACGTGCCGAAAGAGGAAAGGTAACAGTGATCCAGGCACCTGTCGGACAGACACTCAACGATACCGAAACCATTATCTACGGAGCCAGTCGGCTGAAATCGCTGGGCGACCTTTCCGGTAAGTATGCCAACACGATAGATGTCTCCAAAGCGGTGCGTCTGGAGGAGTTGATCGTGGGCAGTGACCTGCCGGGTTACCGCAATACCAACCTCAAAACCCTGGAGGTAGGCAATAACAAGATGCTTCGCAGGCTGAATGTAATGAACTGTCCGGAACTGACGCAACCGCTGGATGTATCGGGGTGTGAGAATATCGAAGAGGTGTATGCGCGCGGATCGGCCATTACCGGAGTGGTGCTTGCCAATGGGGGAAGTGTGCGCGTGTTACAGTTACCGGATACGATACGCAGTCTTACGATGCGCAATCAGCCCCGTCTTACCGAGGAGGGTTTCCACATAGAAGGAGTGGCCCGATTGTCGAGCCTGGTCCTGGAAAATACGCCGATCGATACGTTTGCCCTGTTGGCCCGATGTCTGGAATACGACAAACCCACTCTGGAACGGGTAAGGCTGATCCATGTAGAGGGTTCCGCAGGTAGTACGGATCTCCTGGCCCGACTGGCACAGATGGGAGGGATCGATGAGAACGGTAACGATATTCCCACCGCGGTGGTGACGGGAGTGTGTAACGTACCGGTTGTGTATCGGGTAGATTACGATGTGTTGATACAGACATTCCCGGAACTGAAGATCAACTACCAGTATATGTGTATCAAGTTTGCCGATCCGGTGGTGAAAGAGTTCTTTCTGGGCAAATGGGACACCAATCGCAACGGCGAGATTGATGAGGAGGAAGCAAAAGCGTACGAAAATATCGGGCTTGGATTCAAAGACAACCCCGATGTGGTGTCTTTCGATGAGTTCAGGCATTTTGAGAATGTATATTATTACTATGAAGACATCTTCCGCAACGCTTCTTCTCTGAAGAGTGTGTGCCTGCCTGAGAATCTGAAAAAAGACGAAGAGCGCGACAGACCTTATGCCTATATCGGGTATACCATGTTCCTGGAATGTGTTTCCCTGGAGCATGTAGACATTCCGGATACCTACGATCTGATCAAAGGCTCTGCCTTTAAATCGTGTATCAACCTGAAAGAACTCAGATTCCCGGTTACTTTGAAAGAAATTTATGGGAATGCGTTTGAATATGCCGGACTGGAATCCGCCTATCTGCCGGATGCGTTGGAAACCATAGAAGGATATGCTTTTGCCCATATGCCTTTCCTGAAATTTTTCAAAATGGGACCCCATGTGAGATCTCTGGGAATAGGTATACTCCGGAATTGCGATAGCCTGGAAACCATTTTACTGGAAGCTGTGGAGCCTCCTGCGCATGGATACGGCGCGTTGGCAGATAATCCCGCGACCATTTATGTGCCCGATGAAGCCTATGAGATCTATTGCGATCATGGGTCTTACAGGCAGTATGCTTCCCGTATGAAGCCTATATCAACCTACAAACATCAATAAAGAAAGGAGAGAAAACAATGAGTATATTATCTAATTCAGGTTTTTATGGCTTTCTCTGCTCAGCGGCAAAGAAAGCAGGAGAATACGTAAGTACGTTTGTGTCCGGTGTCTCCGGATGGAGGATACAGAACAGTGGTGATGCGGAATTCAAGTCGGTCTATGTACGGGACAAACTGGTGACCAATGAATATGTCTACAACCGGATCCGGGTGACGGAAGACGAGGAGGTACTGACGAGCAACGGAAAGATCGCGTCGGCAGCAGAGAATGCCGACGGGACTTATACTCTTTATCTGGATCTGCGCGAAGGAGATCTGAATCCTTTCTGCGACGGCGATCTGTTGCAGGGATATTACCACAGTCCGGGGAACAGGGATGTGATCTATTCGGTACAGAAAATGACAGTACAGGAAGATCCCCATGCAGAAAATCAGTCTATGGTGGTGCAATGCGAGGAGGGAAGTTATCCTCATCGTTACATGGTGATCGTGCGGGTAGGAAATGTCTTTGATACCGACAGGCAGTCCTTTATCAAACTCTCTTCCCGAACCAATTGCCAGTATTTTTTCGACGGGATCAACTCGTTCGCGGCACTGGACGATCCGGATCATGTAAAATGTGTGTTGGGAAAAGCCGATCCGGGGCTTTTCCCTTCCTGGGCAGTGCATGCCATCGGAGGAATGAAGAAGTGGTTTGGACTGATTGCCGATGGAGTGATCCTGCGCGGACATTTTATCCTGCAAAGTACCAACAAAAGTATGGACGAGGAGATCGAAGAGATCAGTACCCGCTTTGAGGTACGTGAGGGAGAGATCTCTTCCCGAATAGAAGAGACCAGAAGATATGTGGAGGAGGCAGCACAGAGTGCCGGTCAGGCAGCGAGAGACGCAGATCGGGCGTATGAATATAAGGAAACCGTGGTCACACATACCAATGAGGTGATAAATACCGCGGATAAGTTTTCTCAAACTCTTAGCCAGGCAACCGAAAAGGCGGTAGAAGATGCAATGGAGGGAGTGGAAAAGAAGGTCGAAAGTGTGGTCTCTTCCGTAGTAGAACAAACGGCGGAATCCTGGAAAGCAACCATACTCAATGGACAGGACAATATCATATCCGCTATCAATGCCAATACGGAAGGGGTATCTATTCAGGGGAATAAGATCACACTTACAGGGGCGGCCTCATTTAATGACAATGTAAAGATCGATACAATGGGCAGGATCAAAGCTGTGAATGCAGATATATCCGGAAAGATCACAGCAGATAGTGGGATGATAGGCCAACTGACAATTGAAGAAGGAGAAATTATAGGTAAAGAAACAACAGAATATGGGAAAGAGGAAGTGCGGTTGAAGATAACAAAAAAATCTTTAAACGGTCTGGCTGAATTGCAACAGCAAAAAACAGGAGTAGATATGTTTGAATTTCCTTCAATTACACTTGCTCCTATTCAACGTACCATATCAGGAGGTTCTTCTGGTAATAATACTCAACAGGAAAAATACCTTGTAGGGTCTTTCTATGTACGTGCGGGTTGTAAAGCCAGGTATAATCTAAGGTATGAAGTTATAGCTGAAAGTGTCATTGGATCAGGATCCATTTCACATACGATCAATCGGTTGACATGTTACAATAAACAAACAAACGAAGAAAAACCCATTCCTGATACATCCAGTTTGCCTGTGACGGCAAATTTTACTATTGATGATCCCGGAGAATATGAGATCTGGTTGTATATCACAATGAATATCTACAACAGTCCTAATAGTACAGGGGTATGTGTGTTCCAATTTACTTATTCGGGTAAGTTTTATTTTACTCCACAATGTACGGTGATTGGTTCGGATGGCCTCTATTCGTATTGGGGACCTACAGATTACTTGTATTTGCGGCATACCAGTAAAGGATTAGAAGTTAATATAAAAGGAATCATAAACATTCAAGATCGAAATGGTAAAAATCTTTTGAATAGTAACTAAATTTCCGGAGAAATACTTATATCCTGTAAGTAAAATTTCTTCTTTTTATGATGCTGACTTTATTGTTTCATTTAAAATAAATAGAGTAGAAAACTTCTTTTGTCGTTGATTGCTATTGTCGAAAGAAAGGAGAGATCCGGGTAAGGAGATTCCGTGATCTCTTCTTTATTGTAAAAACACAGTATGGATATACATACAGAATAGAAGGAATGTCTTATGTAGCATGCGTATGGATGAGTTCCCATCTTTTACTATACGGATTCATTTTGTATATTTATAAAATACCCTGGTACTGAGTAACGGGCAGTGTGGTTCGGAAAAACCGAATCATGATCCAGACTAAAAGAATGGGTAAAGTGTGTAGATCGATAGAATGTAAAAGGAATATTATTCTTTGGGGAAGATCGTAATGAGAAGTAAGATAAAGCCCAGGAACAACAGAATAAAAGGGATCAGCAACTGATTGCTAACGAAAGACCAGACCAATCCGGACAGGATCAGTAGCAATACCAGTACAAGAGGTATCTCTTTATTCATAGGGGGTGTATACAGATCACCTCGTGCAGCCGGGAGAATGATCTTATCTACCTGCAAAGATACTTTGCAGGTAGGTGCGGATATGTTATCCGGACGTTAATTTTAGGTGAACAGAAATCCCTCTCCGCCCGGTCCGAAGGATATCCCGGCAGGAAGAATAAAACAGAAAAGAGGGAGAGAAATCCCTCTTTGGTGATATAAAAGTTATCTTTTTCTGTAAAATGATTGTTTATTTGTATGTATATTTGCGATATCTATGTATAAAAGGAAAGAAACTTTCATGAACCTATAGAGGTATGGTTCTAAAGACCGTAGAGCTGTTACAGACGAATACTTTACTGAAAAATAAGAAATATGATAAAGCTTTTGTTGGTAGAAGATGATCCGAACCTCTCTTATATTATTTAGGGAGGATTGGAGGATGTGATCGGGGGATACGAAGTGATTACTGCCTCCAATGGAAAAAGAGGGACTTCAGATGTGGAAAGAGCATGCTCCGGATATTATTATCTCGGACATTGAGATGCCGGTGATGGATGGTTATCAGATGGTAGAGCGTATCCGGCAGACAGATACAGATACTCCCATCCTACTGGCTCTGCCCGTGTTTCTCCCAAAGATGTAACGGCCGGATACCGGATCGGAGCAAATAACTACATCAAAAAACCGTTTATCCCGGAAGAGTTGGATGCACATATCCAGGGAGTTCTGAAACTGAAAAACAATATTTCGTCCCGTAACGAAAGCAACCTGTTGAAGATCGGGGAGTATACATTGGATGCGGAGCACGCCTCTCTTCGCCATACGTCGGGAACAGTGTCTACACTGACTTCGCGTGAAGCGGAAGTACTCCGTACCCTGTGCCAGAACAAGGGGCAGACCGTGCGCCGGGAAGCCATTCTGGAGAAGTACTGGAATACGGAAGGAAATGACTATTTTGCTTCCCGCAGTCTGGATGTATTTATCAGTAAATTGCGGAAGAAACTGGCTGAGGACCCGAAGGTGGAGATCAAAGTGATTAAGGGAGTCGGCATCTGTCTGTCGGATCAGGGATGAACCCATAAAAAATAATCAGCCGCATATAAGCGGTATGGTCTTATATACTTTTTTGTTTCCATGTGTTTCCATGTGTTTCTGTTACCGGGAGGGAGATAAAGAGTGAGGAGGCCGGACTTTGTCCCGTACCAGAAAAAAACAGATCATCCGAAGCCTTCCTTGCTATGTATGTTTCTCTATCATAAATGTCTCTTCTATACAAAAAAGCCTGTTTTATCTCTCACCTCTCACTTTTTCTTAAATAATACTCTGAAAACAAGGTAGATACACAAGTGAGAGATAAACTTTATTTACAGTTTTATCTCTCACT
>JAJBTC010000167.1 GCA_020861095.1 Bacteroides sp. | reverse complement strand
TCTATAACCTATCTGTTCTCCATATATATAAACAGTAAGGTGAACACATACACGTTTCATACCTTACAAAAAATAAATGGAGTTTTAGTTACAAAAGCCTCCCCACATCAGTCACTTCCGGCCAGAAGGTCTGTCCATTTTTCATAGATCAGCTGGGTGTCTGTCCTGTTAACAGGATCTGAATGCTATCTGTCTGTCATACCCCACAACAAACACTCCGAAAGAACAAAAAGAACACTCCGTTCCGGCTACAAAAATACAATATAAATGGATGATTAAAAATTTATTGCTGATTTTATAATCAGGCACATTCTGCAAACGAAATAGAACAAAAAGGAATTTTGAATTGTTATAATTAAATAATACTCATTAATTCATTGAGCATCATGAAAAAGTACATTTGCACTGTATGTCAGCACATCTACGATCCCGAAGTAGGTGATCCGGCCAATGAGATCGACCCTGGCACTCCCTTTGAGGAGCTACCCGATGATTGGGTGTGCCCCCTCTGTGGAGTAGGCAAAGAAGATTTCGAGCCTTACGACGAATGAAACAGGAAAGTTGAAAGTGAATTCACTTTCAACTTTCTCCTATGCCCAATCGTTTTCTTTCCTTGACATCGTTACTGGCTTCTACCACATTCACCACATAGTCTCCCAGCTTCTCACACTCCGCAATAATATCCATGTAGTAGACACCCATCTGATAGTCGTACTCTTTGTTGTTCACATCCAGGATATTCTGGCTCTTGAGCTGATTGCGGTAATTGTTGATCTCGTTCTCTATGTTGAACGATTTATTTACGTCCACAGGCTGATGTTCGGGCCTGGCAATATCTGTAATCATCTGCTCCAATGCCTGCCCCACCAATTGCATCATGAAGTGAATATGTTCATATTGCTTTTGGGTAAAATCCTGATTGGTCTGGCGTTTGCGGTTGATGGTACGTGCCAGGTTGTAACAGCTGTCACCGATACTTTCAATCTCTGTCACTACCCGAAGCATGGCCCGGATCTGCAATTTACTTTCCGAACTCAAACGCCCTTCGGACACCTGATTCAGGTAATTGGCAATTTCCAGTTCCATATTATCGCTGATACTCTCATACTTCTCGATGCGACTGAAAAGCTTGTTGAAATCATCGTCTTTGTCTACATGGAGCAGTTCCTGTACCATGCCATACATACGGGAAATGCGCTCTGAAAAAAGAAGCATCTCTTTTTGAGCCTGCAGAATAGAAAGTTCGGCAGTAGAAAGCATACCTCCGCTAATATAACGCAAACGTGATTCTTCATCCTCTTCTTTGGGCTTGATGATCATACACACCGTACGCTCAATCAATTTTACCATCCAGATCAGCAGACACACATTTAAGATATTAAACATGGAGTGAAACGTAGAAAGTTTATAAGAAATTTCCACTTCCGGAGATCCCGGATGGAAAAAAGCGTCTACTACCCAGTTGACCAAGCCCATAAAAGGATGGAAAATAATAAGTATCCAGATCACTCCGAATATATTGAAGACCAAATGAGCCAATGCGGCTCTACGCGCCTGAGAGTTGCCGGTAAGAGCCGCTAAATTAGCCGTGATCGTGGTACCTATATTTTCTCCCAGTACTAAAGCAGCTCCCAACTCCAATCCGATCCAGCCATTGATACACATGATCAGTGTAATAGCCATAGTAGCTGAAGAAGATTGTACGATCACCGTCAGGATAGTTCCGATCAAGAGAAAAAGTAAAATAGAGACAAATCCTCTATCCGTATAATTCTGAACGAAAGCAAGCATTTCCGGATTTTCTCCCAGATCAGGCGCATTGCTCTTTAGATAAGCTAACCCCATAAACAAAAATGAAAATCCGAAGATGAATTCACCAATGGATTTTCGATTGCTTTTCTTTGAAAATATAAAAGGTAACGCAATAGCAAGCAACGGAAGAGCAAACGCGGCCATATCGACTTTAAATCCAAATATAGAAATGATCCATGCCGTAACCGTAGTACCAATATTGGCTCCCATAATGACACCAATAGATTCCGTCAGCGTCATTAACCCCGCATTCACAAAACTTACTACCATCACTGTAGTAGCTGAAGAGGACTGAATAAGAGCGGCAATTAATACCCCGGTTAAAACTCCTGTCACTCTGTTAGTAGTCATAGCCGTGAGGATACTACGCAGACGATCACCCGCTACTTTTTGTAATCCTTCGCTCATGATCTTCATCCCATAAAGGAAAAAACCTAAAGAGCCGATAAGTTTTAAAAAATCATAAAAAGAATATTGCATGTTTGCTTATATTGGTGTTTTTTTGTCTATTATGCAACAATAATCTAATTTTAGTCCGATCATTTACCTTTAAAAAAGAGCATATGACAGAGATGTTGCAAATTTATTGCAAAAATAATAATATTTATAAAGAATTTCCAATAGGAAGCTCACTTTTGGATATTTATAAGGGTATGGATCTGGATTTTCCATATCCGGTAGTCAGTGCAAAAGTGAACAACCGTTCGGAGGGACTCGATTTCCGTGTATACAGGAACAAAGATGTAGAATTTCTGGATGTAAGAGATTCTTCCGGAATGCGCACTTATGTACGATCTCTCTGTTTTGTACTTTATAAAGCAGTGAGCGATCTGTTTCCGGGTAGTAAACTGTATGTGGAGCATCCGGTATCCAAAGGATACTTTTGCAACATTCGCATAGGAAGAGCGATTACGTCAAAAGATGTGACACAAATTAAAAAGCGCATGCAGGAGATCATAGCTGCGGATATCCCTTATGTACGCACCGAATGCCATACGGAAAAAGCAATACAGATATTCAACGAAAGGGATATGACAGATAAGGTGAAACTACTGGAAACCTCCGGTAGTCTATATACCTATTATTATACTTTAGACGATACTATAGATTACTATTATGGAAATCTGCTTCCAGGTACCGGTTTTCTATACCTGTTCGATCTGGTGAAATATTACGATGGAGTATTATTACGTATCCCGAATAAAACAAATCCCTTACTTATCGAAGAGGTAGTCAAACAGAAAAAAATGCTGGATGTCTTCAAGGAGCACGTCAGATGGAACTATATCCTGGGACTTAACAATGTAGGAGATTTCAATATCGCTTGTGAACAGGGAGAAGCGACTAACCTGATCAAAGTTGCCGAAGCCTTGCAGGAAAAGAAGATTGCCCAGATAGCAGATACGATCCACGATCGTTGCCAGAATGGGAACCGGATACGTCTGGTACTGATATCAGGTCCCTCTTCTTCGGGAAAAACGACTTTCAGTAAAAGGTTGTCCGTGCAATTGATGACAAACGGTATAAGACCTTATTCCGTTTCGCTGGACAACTATTTTGTAAACAGGGAACTCACTCCGCTGGATGAAAACGGAGCATACGATTACGAATCCTTGTATGCACTGGACCTGGAACTCTTCAACGAACATCTGTCTTACTTATTGCAGGGAGAAGAAGTGGAACTTCCCAGTTTCAACTTTGCCACAGGTTCCAGAGAATACAAAGGGAACAAACTACGGCTGGATGAGAATTCCATACTTATTCTGGAAGGAATACATGCGTTAAATCCGGATCTGACATCTGGTATCAGCAATGAGAAAAAGTTTATGATCTATGTATCGGCACTCACGACGATGTCATTGGACGACCACAACTGGATACCAACGACAGACAATCGTTTGTTGCGTCGTATCATACGGGATTTCAAATACAGAGGATATTCTGCCCAGGAAACGATCTCCCGCTGGCCAAGTGTACGAGCCGGAGAAGATAAATGGATCTTCCCTTATCAGGAGAACGCGGATGTCATGTTCAATTCAGCACTCCTTTTTGAGTTCGCTGTACTGCGACAGTATGCCGAACCGATCCTGACCAGTGTACCCCGCAATTGTCCCGAATACAGCGAAGCGTACAGATTACTGAAATTCATTAAGTTCTTCATTCCAGTTCAGGACAACGAAATACCACCGACTTCTTTGTTGCGGGAATTTCTGGGCGGAAGTAGCTTTAAGTACTAATAAAGAGAAAAGTGGCTCTATATACAGACTAAGATCTTACCATATTATCCGGTAGTACAACCGGTTTATATACTATAAAGTTTCCCCACATGCACATGTCGGTATGTCCGGCATGTGCATCTCATCCCTACTGACATGCGCATGTCGGGATATCTGAGATGCACATGTCAGGAAAATAATTTATATACAGGAATTGAACTGCGGTTACTACACAGAAAACAGTTCCGAACATTTCTTCTCAGGCATAGTTTATTATCGAACAAATTGTTTTAATTTTGCAACCGATTATGTAGCCCTCACTAAAAGAAGGACTTAAAAAGTAAATTCACTAAAAACAAAAGAAAAAGATGAAAGTAGCTATTGTTGGTGCGAGCGGAGCCGTAGGACAGGAGTTCCTGCGTGTGCTTGATGAGAGAAATTTCCCGTTGGATGAGCTGGTACTGTTTGGTTCCAAACGCAGTGCCGGTACGAAATACACATTCCGCGGTAAAGAACTCGAAGTCAAATTACTGCAACACAACGATGACTTTAAAGACGTGAATATCGCATTTACCTCTGCCGGAGCAGGAACATCCAAAGAGTATGCCGATACCATCACCAAATACGGAGCTGTAATGATCGATAATTCCAGTGCCTTCCGTATGGACAACGATGTACCTCTGGTAGTGCCTGAAGTGAATGCTGAAGATGCCAAAGATCGTCCACGCGGTATCATTGCCAATCCGAACTGTACGACCATACAGATGGTCGTTGCCCTGAAAGCCATCGAGCAACTTTCACACATAAAGGCCGTACACGTCTCTACTTACCAGGCAGCCAGCGGAGCAGGTGCTGCTGCTATGGATGAATTGTACGAACAATACCGTCAGGTCCTGGCCGGAGAGCCTGTAACAGTAGATAAATTTGCCTACCAGCTTGCATTTAACCTGATCCCACAGGTAGATGTGTTTACTGACAATGGCTATACCAAAGAGGAAATGAAGATGTACAACGAAACTCAGAAGATCATGCACTCGGATATAAAAGTGAGTGCAACGTGTGTACGTGTACCTGCTTTGAGAGCTCACTCCGAAAGTATCTGGGTAGAGACAGAACGTCCGGTCACCGTAGAAGAAGCACGGGAAGCTTTCGCTAACGCAGAAGGAGTAGTGATTATGGATGATACAGCAAACAAAGAATATCCGATGCCACTTTTCCTGGCAGGTAAAGATCCGGTCTATGTCGGTCGTATTCGTAAAGACCTGACCAACGAAAACGGACTTACGTTCTGGACGGTCAGCGACCAGATCAAAAAAGGCGCGGCACTGAATGCCGTACAGATCGCTGAGTATCTGATCAAAGAAGGGAATGTGTAAGCACTCTTTCTAATTTTATGCTATAAAAAATGCCAGTCGGAGATCCGGCTGGCATTTTTTATGTTGTCTCACTACTTTACCAAAGAGTGGTCTGAGTCAGTTTATATCCCTTCTGACTATATTCAGTGATTTGTTGCTCACCTACAGGAGACAAATATACTCTATCTGTAAACGAATCACGATCCTGTACGTTTACTGGTATATAATATCCTACCATCTGGCTGGCGTTCGTTCCATCGTAAGTAACAATAGTTCCATCTTCTTTTTCAACTTGCAACACACCGACTTTATCCTCAACTAAGAATTCCGTAAGTTCCTGGGGGAAGTTGGTCCAAATTCCTCTTAGAATATCAGGACAATTTTCTCCACTCATATGCTGAATCTTTTTCCAGCGTTTTATATCCAACAGACGGGTATGCTCACCGAAAAATTCCATGCGACGCTCGCGACGGATCTCCCAAAGAAGAGCAGAAACTTCCACATCCCTGAACGGATCATCAGGTATAGCACCAATAGTCAATGGAGCCGTTTGCTGTACTCCTTTCTGTATGGCCTCATCGTCTAAAGGTCTGTTGCGTATGGCATTTACAGAAACATCCAGATCTGCCTGTGTCACAGCACTACCTCCATACGATTCCGCCAATTCTGCTTTTGCCTCTATCCAATTCAAAACCACTTCTGCATAACGCATCACCGGATAGTCATTTGTATTCGTATTGCTGGCATATATAGCGGGCGGAGTCTGCCCATAATAATTGACTCCTTCCCGGTCAATAAATTTACAGCAATAGAGTAATGTAGGGGAAGTCACCATAGGCTCATGCCAGAAAGTAGCTTCGAAACGTGGATCACGGGTTGCAACCATATTGGAAATATCCAAAACATCCGCATTCGACAGAGAAGACAATTGATAAGGCTGACCGTCAGCACAAATAAAAGATTTGGCCAGAGATAAATTGGCTCCATAACCCAGATCACCTTCATTGCGGTTACAGTAAGAGGCAATACAGTGTCTTACTGCCAGCGCATCATCATAATGTCTGTACATCAGCACTTCTTCATTCCCGGCCAGATCCTGCGAACCAAACAATGAACGGAAATCACTGGTAAATTTGTATTTTCCTGAACTAATCACATAATCTCCCGCGGACTCTACCAGCTGAAGGTATTTCTTAGCACGGTCCGAATCCAGATTGTGATATTTCTGCCAGGTTCCTTCAAAAAGCATAAGACGGGTAATGAACCCTGCAGCCATATAACGGTTCAGATATTGATTGCCATCACTTTCACGTATATTCTCCAAAGCATACTGAAAATCCTCATATACTTTGTCCATCACATATCCTCTGTCATCACGATCTTTATACATCGTATCAAAGTCGCTTTCACTAAAAGAGGCATCAAAATAAGGAACATCTCCGAAAACACTCACCAACCGGCTATATTCAAATCCTCTGAAGAAGCAGGCAACCCCTTTCCAATGAGCATACTCAGTATCGGAAAGTTTTCCCTCTTCCTTCATTTCCTCCAGACGTTCGTGCAGGATATTGACTTTACGTACCCAAACAAAACTCCAGGTAGGTCCCCAGTATTCTGCCAACATTTCCGGAGTTTCCAGCGTAGTCTCAGTATTGGCTGTCTTCCGGCTCGAAGGCACACTGGCCTCAAACAGATCTTGTACACCGGTTTTTGTCAGATCATCACAAAAATTATAACCTCTCAGAGGAGCATAAGCTGTTCCCCATCCGGAATTATAACCCACAAAATAGTTTGCATAAAAGCCATTGACAAACAACCTGACAGTGTTCTCATCTTTCCAATAGGTACTATCATCCGGACTACTTTTCTGTGGACGATCCAGGATATCATCACACGCTGAAAAACAAGTAATCACCGCAAAAATTAATAATATATATTTTTTCATTGTATTATATGTTTAGAAGTTTAACTGAATTCCCAGAGAAGCACTTTTAAAAGTAGGAGTTCCTACCCCTGTACGTCCGGCATTATAGTTAGTTGTATTGAACATAGAATATCCGGATATCTCTTCCGGATCCACAGGTAATCCCCTCAGATTGTCAAATGTAAAGAAGTTCTCTAACGCGGCATATACCCTTGCCCGCTGTATCCATGCTTTTCTACTGAGTTTTGCAGGCAATGTATACCCAACAGTAATGTTCTTAATTCTCAGGTAAGACATATCCAGCAGATAACGGGATTGCTTGTGCATATTATTGGCATCATTGGAACCCGCATTATTATAAGCTCTGGGATAGAACGCATCGGTTCTGTCCTCTCTCCAGTAGTTACCGGCTATAGCTTGTGACATCGCACCATCCGAAGCATTATATCCAGCTATAACAAGGTTTCCATCTCCCCAAATCTGACGTTTACCTACACCCTGAAAGAATATAGATACATCAAAATCTTTATAGTCGGCTCCCAGACGGAATCCATATTCATAACGCGGCGTAGAGTTACCTATTACTTTCAGGTCTCCATGATCTTCTACTGTTCTGGCCCCCGGAGTAATCTCTCCATCTCCATCCTGATCGACAAACTTCACATCACCAGGGCCAAATCTAAAGTTAGAACTTGTCTGAAGACGTCCCTGATAGGCTCCATTAGGATCGGACAACTGATATACACTGTATCCGGACTTTTCTATCAAGATCAGATCCCCGTTGGAATCATACACAAAATCATCCTTCTGATACAAACGATCTGTTTCATATCCCCAGATCTCACCATAGGTCATTCCTGTATACCAGCTATCGATACTACGATTGGATCCCCATTTGGTCACTTTGGTGAGTGCATCAGATAAAGTCACCATAGCGTTAATGTTTAAACCATTTGAGAATCTATAATTATAATCCACAGCGATCTCCCAACCACGGGTTCTCAATGCTCCGTAATTACCTTTAGGAGCTGTAGTACCAAACGTTTCCGTAGTACCTTCAAAGGGTACGATCATATTCTTTGTGTCTCTTTGATACCAGTCAAAACTAACACCCAGATCACCCTGAAAGAAACGAGCATCTAAACCCAGATTCAATGTTTGCACATCCTGCCAGGTAACATCCGATGCTACAGCTGCCGGAGTACCATAAGAGATCAGTTTGGCTCCATCAATAATCCAGTTGGTTATACTCTGTTCCAAAATAGGAACATACAATGAGTTGGGTACCGTCTGATCTCCGATAATACCCCATGAACCTCTCAATTTAAATGAACTTACTACAGGTTTTGCCCACTCCATCCAGGCCTCTTCGCTCATTCTCCATCCGGCAGAGAAAGAGGGGAACCAGCGCCAGCGCAGGTTGGAAGGAAATTTAGAAGTACCGTCGTAGCGCAAGTTAGCCTCAAATAGATATCTGTCCTTAAAAGAATAGTTTACACGTCCAAAGAAGCCCAACTGACCATCCCAGTCTGATTCACCACCTGAGGTCTGTGTTCCATCAGCCATAGAGAATTGCGGATTGGTTATATCAAATAAGTTTGTTATTTGCGACCAGCTTTGCTCATAATCATAAGTGACACTATTCATACCCAACATAAATTTGAATATATGATCTCTTCCGATATTCAGATCATATGTTGTATTCAGATTAATGGTGTTTCTCTGTGCATTGGAAGTCTCCCGATAAATATGATCGGGATTCGCACCTGCAGAAGTATAGGCATCGTACGATAATTCATAAGCAGCCATGGCTCCCGCCGTGTCGGCAGACACTTGCTCACCGGCAGAGTTCACATAAATACGGTTTCCATTACTGTCGTATTTCTCCACTGGGCTTACCCATGAGTTACGGGCAGTAAAGCGTGTACCCGGATGGTTTTTAATATACTCTTCATTGGAATGAGTATAATCAAAGTTAACCTTCCAGCTGTCTGTCAGATTCAATGTAAAACCAACATTCAGACTTGTATAGGAATTTTCCTGGTTCGCTGTATTGGCAGCCGCTGTCTCATAAGCTGGGCTACGAATAGGATCTCCATCTTCGGTCGTCATGGGATAAATGGATGACCATCTGTACAAATAAAGCCATGGGTCGGCTGTAGTAGAATTGGTCGAATAAGCATATCTTTTGTTACGCTTGGAATAGATTGCTCCGGCACGAAGAGTTACATATTTATTAAATTCTGTGCTTAAACGCACAGAAGCATTATAACGTTTGAAATCATCGTGCTTAGCAGGCTTCATCATACCACTCTGGTCAACATACCCTAAACCTATATTATAAGATGTTTTTCCACTTTTACCATTTATAGAAAGGTTATGATTGGTAGAAGGAGCCCACTCACGAATCATATAATCATAAGGATCATATGTTCTCAATCCCAATTTACTTCCTTCCGCATCCACATACCAGTCACGTCCGTAAAGCATAGGGTCCTTTGCCTTAACTGTTTTTCCATACGTTTTCTGCCACTCTACTGCCCGCTCATAACTTTCACGTGTGACAGACCAGAATGCTCCGGTCTTAGTCTCGCCTATACGTTCTGCCGCATCTATGGAGTACCCTAACGCATCTACCCTACCCATATTATATTTCTTAAATGGGTTTTGCCAGGACACATTTCCCTGATAAGACACATTGATGGTCTCTGTTTTGGCTCCCTGTTTCGTTGTAATCAAAACTACACCAAATGCGGCCTTAGCCCCATAGATAGAAGCAGATGCCGCATCTTTAAGAATAGATATGGATTCTATATCATCCGGATTTACCATCTGGATAGAAGGGATTTCCACATTATCCAATAAAATCAAAGGAGCATTTTCTCCCTCTTTCGAGCCCACCTGTCCACGTATCCGAATGGTAGGGTCAGAACCGACTTCTCCACTGGGAATTACAATAGAAAGTCCCGGAGTAGTTCCCTGCAATCCACGTCCTACATCTGCGATAGGACGACCCGATAATGCTTTATTTACATCTACAGAAGAAACCGCACCTGTCAGATTTTCCTTTTTCTGTGTCCCATAACCAACTACTACTACTTCATCCAGAAGCTCAGAATCTTCTTTCAGTGTAATAGACATAGTAGGAGTTGCTCTGACTTCCTGAGTCTGGTAACCTACAAAAGAGATAAGTAAAGACACACCTTGTCTTACATTCAGAGTAAAACGTCCGT
>JAJBTC010000028.1 GCA_020861095.1 Bacteroides sp. | reverse complement strand
CCTGCACCGCGGAGACGCAAATATGGAGACGCAAATATGCGTCTCTACAGGTAATCCCTTTCTCTGTAGACCAGGTAAGAGAAACTCATATTGTGGATACGTTTATAAATACATAGTATACCGCCTCCCTACAGCATAACGGAATAGGATACATAACATGAATCATTATAGATTCTTCTCTGAGAAAGTGGGGAGATCACAGCTTCCTTCCTGATCCCGTACAAAAAAGAGAGGAGTGCCTCCCGGCAATCCTCCCCTGCAAACTTAAAACAACCAACAAAAGAAATAGATAATTTCTAAGTAGTTACTCAGACTATCTACTTTTGATATTTTTATCTGATAAACAGAAGTTCTCTGTATTTCGGCAATGTCCACATCTGGTTGTCGATGATCAGTTCCAGCTTGTCGATGTGGTAGCGGATCTCTTCCAGCATCGGCACGATGGTATCGTGATAGGCAATGGCTTTTTCACGTTCGCTTTCGATCTTGTTGGCCACCTTGCGGGCTTCGATCATACTGTCCACATGTTCTTTGATATAGGCCGTATGATCGGCGATCTCTTCGATCAGTTCCAGGTTCTTGGCCGACAGTCGGGCCGATTTATCCGCCGGGAACAAATCCTTCATTTTATATACGTTGTTGATCAGGTCTGTCTGGTACTGGGTAGCTACCGGTACGATGTGGTTCATCGCCAGGTCGCCCAATACACGGGATTCGATCTGTATCTTTTTAGTATAAGTCTCCCACTTCACTTCGTTGCGGGCTTCCAGTTCCACCTTGTTCATAACGCCGAGGCCTTCGAACATGGCGATGGTTTCCGGTTTAAGGTAGTTGTCGAAGATCACAGGCACACTGGTTTCGCAATCCAGGCCGCGTTTTTTAGCCTCTTCTTTCCACTCGTCACAGTAGCCGTTGCCATCAAAGTGGATCGGCTTGCACGTTTTGATATAACCACGGATCACTTCTAAGATAGCAGAGATCTTCGGTTCGCCTTTTTCAATCAGTGCATCCACGTCTTTTTTGAACTGAGTCAGTTGTTCGGCTACGGCAGCATTCAATGCGATCATGGCTGAGGCACAGTTGGCTTCCGAACCTACAGCACGGAACTCAAAACGGTTGCCGGTAAAGGCAAACGGAGAAGTACGGTTGCGGTCGGTGTTGTCGATCAGCAGTTCGGGTATCTGCGGGATATCCAATTTCATACCCTGTTTGCCTACGATACCGATCAGGTCGTCCGTAGTGCTTTCTTCGATATGCTGCAAAACCTGTGACAGTTGTTTGCCTAAGAACGAGGAGATGATGGCAGGAGGGGCTTCGTTGGCTCCCAGACGGTGCGCGTTGGTAGCGCTGGAGATAGAGGCTTTGAGTAATCCGTTGTGACGGTATACCGCCATCAGCGTATTCACCACAAACGTGATGAAGCGCAGGTTGTCTTCCGGGGTCTTTCCGGGAGCCATCAGCAACGCACCTGTATCGGTACCGAGCGACCAGTTGTTGTGCTTGCCCGATCCGTTGATCCCTTTGAAAGGTTTTTCGTGAAGCAGGACACGGAACCCGTGACGGCGTGCCACCCGCTTCATCACAGACATGATGAGCATGTTGTGGTCTACCGCTAAGTTACACTCTTCAAAGATAGGAGCCAGCTCAAACTGGTTGGGTGCTACCTCGTTGTGACGGGTCTTCACGGGAATACCCAGTTTCAGGGCTTCAATTTCGAGGTCTTTCATGAAAGCGGCCACACGGCTGGGCACCGATCCGAAGTAGTGGTCTTCCAGCTGCTGGTTTTTGGCACTGTCGTGTCCCATCAGCGTACGTCCGGTGAGCAACAGGTCGGGACGGGCGGCATACAGTCCTTCGTCGATCAGGAAATACTCCTGTTCCCAGCCTAAGTAAGAGAATACTTTCTTCACATCCGGGTTGAAGTAGTGGCATACTTCTACCGCTGCTTTGTCTACCGCGCGCAGCGCTTTCAGCAAAGGAGCTTTGTAGTCTAAGGATTCTCCGGTATAGGCGATAAATATGGTCGGTATACACAAGGTATCGTCTACCAGGAATGCCGGGGAAGAGGGGTCCCACGCGGTGTAGCCGCGGGCTTCGAAGGTGTTACGGATACCACCGTTGGGGAAGCTGGAAGCATCGGGCTCCTGTTGTACCAGCAGTTTGCCTGAAAATTCTTCCATCACACCGCCTTTGCCGTCGTGTTCGATAAAGGCATCGTGTTTCTCCGCGGTTCCTTCGGTCAGCGGATGGAACCAGTGGGTGTAGTGCGTAGCACCCATTTCCACAGCCCAGGTCTTCATGCCTTCGGCCACCGCGTCGGCAATCGAGCGATCCAGCGGAGCACCGTTGTCAATAGCATCCACTAATTTATCGTATACCTTGCTGGGCAGGTACTTAAACATTTTCTCCTTGTTGAAGACATACCGGGCGTAATACTCCGAAGGTCTTTCCGCAGGAGTGGGCACCTCTACCGCTTTCTTCTTGAAAGCTGTCTCTACTACTCTGAATCTTAATTTTGACATAATACCTAAAAGTTTGTTGTTAATGTTAGAGTAAAAATTCTATTTTTTCTTGTTCCCGGAAGGGCGATCAAACCCAACCGGAAAAATGTTTTGATTTACGATTTACGGATTTACGATGTACGATGCTTCGCTATTTACGATTGGACGATTTACTATTTACGATTGAAGATGCTTCGCTATTTACTATTTGACGATTTACTATTTACGATTGAGATTACCTGTTTTTATAGGTGAAGTTCTTTGCATGCTATAGGTCATTTCTCATAGAATTGTTTCATTGGAATAGGATATGGTAACTGCTTCCTCTTTTCGCTGCTTTCCATGGTCTTTTTACGTACTTGCCATAGATCGTATCAAACTTTTAACGTTGTACATACTTCCCGGTAATCTCAATCGTAAATAGTAAATCGTCCAATCGTAAATTAATTATATGCTGCTTCTCCGTGTTCGTAGATATCGAGCCCTTCTTCTTCGATGCGTGCGTTGACGCGCAGACCGAACAGTTTGTCTACTGTTTTGAAGAGGACAAATCCGGTAGCAAGTGCCCACAGACCGATGACTACCGCACCGAACAACTGTGCTCCGAAGAATCCCGCTCCCGCTCCGTAGAAGAGTCCCTCTTCCGTGGCGAGCAGTCCGGTCAGGATCGTACCTAAAAATCCGCATACACCGTGTACGGTAGATGCACCTACAGGATCATCGATCTTCAGCACCCTGTCTATGAAATCTACCGAGAAGATCATCACGATACCACAGATGGCTCCGATGAAGGCAGCTCCCGCGGGGGATACCAGGTCGCACCCGGCGGTAATACCTACCAATCCGGCCAGTACACCATTAAGGGTGAGCGACAGGGAGGGCTTTCCGTATCTGAACCAGCTGACGATTAGTGCGAAGAAACCACCTGCGCAGGCCGACAGATTGGTGGTCAGAAATACATGAGAGATGGCTAAGCGATCTTCTTCGCCGGAAGCGGCTAACTGAGAGCCGGGGTTGAACCCGAACCATCCGAACCACAGAATAAATACTCCCAGCGCGGCTAAGGTCAGGTTGTGACCGGGGATGGCTTTGGATTTTCCGTCTTTTCCGTACTTTCCGATGCGGGGGCCCAGGATGGCCGCACCTACTAAGGCTACCCAACCTCCTACGGAGTGTACAATGGTAGACCCGGCGAAGTCATGGAATACCGTACCAAATGTTTTCATCATAAAGCTGCCGGTCTCCTCGTTCATCAGCCAGCCGCCTCCCCAGGTCCAGTGTCCGGATACCGGGTAGATGAATGCGCAGATAAATACCGTGTAGATCAGGTAGGTAAAGAACTTGGTACGTTCGGCCATGGCTCCCGATACGATGGTAGCGGCGGTGGCACAAAATACGGTCTGAAATACCAGGAACCCTTCGGCGGGAAGTTCACTCTCAAAGAAAGAGATGTTAAAGAAATGCGGCATACCTACGAAACTACCGATACCAAACATGAGTCCGAAACCGATGAACCAGTAGAGCAACGAACCGAAGGTGAAGTCTACCAGGTTTTTCATCAGGATGTTGGAGGTGTTTTTGGTACGGGTAAATCCCGCTTCTACCAGGGCAAATCCCGGTTGCATAAAAAATACCAGCATGGCAGCCAGCAGCATCCATACGGTGTCTAATCCCAGAGCCAGATCGGCCAGGGTAGTAGCTACTTCTGCTATTTCTGCAGATCCTGTCACTGTGTCGTTCGCCTCCGCGGCTACTTCGGCAATAGGTACTAATGTTACCGCTGTGCTGTCCTGTGCCCACGCACCGACGGTCAGGAAACACCCCAGTATCAGGACCAGGACCCTACGTAGTGTCCCGCGTCCGGTTTTTATCGTTGACTTTATTGTCTTTTCCATAACTTGTTCTGATTCTTCCGGAACATAAGGAGGGCTGGTTGGGCTGCTGACCTACCTTTGCACTCCCTGTTTCCGGGCTGTATGTATTGTTGAATAAATTCTCTCTTTTCCGGTACTTTATCTTTCGTGCTCGGCATTGTACAGGGCGATATCTCCACGCTCTGCCGTACGGATGCGGATGGCATCTTCGATAGGGATCACAAAGATACGTCCGTCGCCGATCTCTCCGGTCTGAGCCGCCTGGAGGATGGCCTGTACGGTCTTTTCCGCATTCTTGTCACGTACCACAATGGAGACCAGTGTACGCTCGATGGAGCTCGTGTCGTATACGACGCCGCGGTAGATGCGTCCCTGACGGGATTTGCCCACTCCCCTGACATCGTAGTAAGAGAACCATTCGATGTCGGCTTCGAGAAGAGCATTTTTTACATCCTCGAATTTTGTTTTCCTGATAATTGCTTCAATCTTTTTCATACCTTGAAAATTAGTGTGTCCTTATTCTTAAACCCTTAGAAAAGAGGTACGGTGCGGTGATAGCCATAGCAGGTTATCATATAACAAACCGATAAATCAATAAACTCTAACTACCGCACACCGTACGCTCTTTTGTCTTTTTTATGCAATCAAGTCCTAAAAACTCACCCCGAACACCAGATAGGTCTGGTCGTATGCCGGTGCCGCGATGGCCTGTACAAATACCGGGATGCTGTAGTTGCTGGTGATCTTTATCTCCTTGCTGGCTGTCAGCGATACCTCCGAGAGGGCTCCTTTCTTGCCGTTGCTGTAGAGGCTGCGGTGAGGGGTGAATCCGATCAGTGGCGTCAGGGTCACTCCGGCAGGCAGGCTGATGTCGTAGCCCGCGCTGATGTAGGTGGAGAAATTCTGCTTGTCCGGATCGCTCTCTTTCTTGTCTGCTCCGGCGAACATCGTCGCTACCGAGAGGGTGAGCGGGCATTTCTCTCCGAAGTGGTAACTCACCTCCGCTTCGTAGAAGTGTGAGTCGCTGTAGTGTCCGTACGGACTTCCTTCGCCTGCCCACCAGTAGTCGGTCACCGCGATACCCAGACCGCCAATCTCATATCCCAGCGTAATGTCAAACTCCTTGGCTTCCAGTTCCGAAATACTGGTACTTCCCCAGGCAGTGAGCGAGAAACCTTTCCAGGCAAAGCTCAGTTCCGGCTGTACCGAAGCTCCCGATCCCTGATCTTCTCCGCGCCATACATAGCGGCTCACCACGTCGGCTCCGAAAGAGACCTCTATTTTATCCTGTGCCTTCAGCATCGAAGGCAGGGTCATTGATAAGATTGCTACCGTTATAACCCCCGATCTTACGTTTGTTTTCATCATTTCTTTTTACCTTTAAATTTGAAAACCAAGCCATTTACCAGGTACCGATTTACCATGTACGATTGAATGAGCTTGTTTTTCTGTGTTGTACTTTGGTTATATATAGTAGCGCGCTAAAACTATCAAGACAAATGATTTACGATTTGACTATTTACAATTTACGATTGAAATTACTCTTGTAGGAAATATACAATCTTCGTCAAAGTAACAGACCATAAGATTTGCAATTGGACGAACCAATGGTCAGCAAAGGGATTTACGATTGAAATTCAATGATCAATCCTTTTAATTTTTGTTATCCCTTTGTTCTTTCACTATCTTCAGGTCGTAAATACATACATCTACTATATTCATGTATTGGACTTGTACCGCGGAGACGCACGCCGTGCGTCTCTACAAGTATATGCAACAGATCATTGGAAATACCATACGATATTATTTCAATCGTACATCGTACATCGTCAGATCGTAAATCTCTTTGTGTCTCTACAAGTATATGCAACAGATCATTGGAAATACAATACGATGTTATTTCAATCGTACATCGTACATCGTCAAATCGTAAATCTCTTCACTCTTTTCATTGCTTCGATGCAGTCTTCCCGTTCTCCGAAGGCCGTCAGCCTCAGGTAGCCTTCTCCGCTGGGGCCGAACCCTACACCGGGTGTACCTACCACGTGTGCTTCGTAGAGAAGCTGGTCGAAGAATTCCCAGGAACTCATGCCACCCGGTGTTTTCACCCAGAGGTAAGGAGCATTTACTCCGCCGTATACGGTGAAACCTGCCTGTTCCAGTCCCTCTTTCATGATCCGGGCGTTGGTCATGTAATACGCAATGGTCTGGCGGATCTGTTCCTTTCCTTCCGGGCTGTAAATGGCTTCCGCCGCCCGTTGGGTGATGTAGGAGGTTCCGTTGAATTTGGTGCATTGGCGACGGTTCCACAACTTGTTGAGTGGCACCCTTTCCCCGGTCAGGGTAGCTGCCGTCACCTCTTTCGGTACCACGGTATACCCGCAGCGGATCCCGGTGAATCCGGCCGTCTTGGAGAAACTGCGGAATTCAATGGCACATTTTCTGGCCCCTTTGATCTCATAGATGGAGTGGGGTACCTCCGGGTCTTGTATGTAGGCCTCATACGCCGCGTCGAACAGGATGAGGGTATCGTTGGCTAATGCGTAATCTACCCATTTTTTCAGTTGGGCTTTGGTCAGCGTGGTTCCCGTCGGATTGTTCGGATAGCAGAGATAAATGATATCTATGCGTTTGTCCGGGATCTGCGGGATGAAGTCGTTCTCACTGGTACAGGGCAGATAGGTTACGTTGCTCCAGTGTCCATCCTCTTCCAGTATGCCGGCCCGTCCGCACATCACGTTGCTGTCGATATAGACCGGATAGATCGGATCAGTCACCCCGATGCTGTTGTCGTGGCGGAGGATATCCCCGATGTTTCCCGTATCGCTTTTGGCACCGTCGCTCACAAATACTTCGGTATGTCCGAGCTGGATGCCCCGGGGAGCATAGTCGTTTTTGATGATGGCCTCGATCAGGAAGTCGTATCCCTGTTCGGGTCCGTATCCCCGGAACGTCTCTTTTTGTGTCATCTCGTCCACTGCCTTGTGCATGGCTTCGATGGAGGCCTGCGGCAGTGGCTGGGTCACATCTCCGATCCCCAGGCGGATGACATCTTGTTTAGGGTGTGTTATCCTGAATGTATTTATTTTTTTCGCAATGTCCGAGAACAGATAGCTTCCCGGCAATTTCAGAAAATGTTCGTTGACTAATGCCATATTCGTTTCTTGTTTTAAGTTTGTTGTATATCGTCTTTCGGTTGTTTCTTCTGCTGTGGTTCTACTCTTCCAGTGCGATCTCTCCGTCGAACACCCGGGTGGCAGGTCCGGTCATCAGTACATGTCCGGTGTGTTCGTCCCACTCAATCGTGAGTGTACCGCCATCCATGACAATGTCTGTCTTTCTGCCCGCTTTTCCGGTGATGGCTGCCGCTACGGCGGTGGCACATGCTCCGGTGCCACAGGCCTGTGTGATGCCGGAACCCCGTTCCCAGACACGCATGCGGATGCGGTCATCCGTAAGTACCTGCGCGAATTCCACATTGATGCGGTCGGGAAACAACGGGTGGTTCTCCAGCTTCGGCCCGATGGCCGGAAGGTCTATTCTCTCTAACGTTTCTGTAAATATCACCAAGTGGGGATTTCCCATAGATACGGTGGTGGCGATGAATGTCTGCCCGGCGGCTTCGATCGGTTGAGCGGTCATGTCCCGTTTGCCGGTTCCTGTCAGATCTACCGGAAGGCTCGCGGGCTTGCCCATATCTACCGTTACGCTCTCTACTTTCCCGGCTGTTACCTGTAGCCGGAGTATCTTGATGCCGGAACGTGTTTCCAGCGCGATCTCTGTCTGTTCGGTGAGCCCGTATTCATACAGGTATTTGCCTATGCAGCGGGTGGCATTGCCACACATCAGGGCTTCTGAACCGTCGGCATTGAAGATGCGCATACTGAAATCCGCTGTCTGTGAGTCACCGATCAGTACCAGACCGTCACTTCCGATACCGGTGTGTGGGGCACTCCACCGGATGGCTACCTCTGTGGGATTGCTGATCGGATAGTTCCGGGAATCCACGTAGATGTAATCGTTGCCGGTGCCGTGCATTTTGGTAAACTTGATAACTCTTGTCATTTTGTTTGTTGAAAATCGGTTGTTGTATTGTTTTGTTTTATAATAATGCAAATATACGACATTTTGTTTTAAAATGATTCTTGGTCGCATCTTTTTATTGCCATAAAATTGTTTGTGGTAACAATCGTCTGTATTTTGCGTAGGTTCACTGATAAAATGTAATCAGAGACCTGCCTATTTTGATAAATTGTAAGCAAGGACGGAAAGAAGCAGATACATCGGAGAGATTATAAATAATGAAAAGATATGAAATGAGAGTATGTATGTGTAGGCTGGAGGCGATTTTGGAATTATTTGTATCAAAAAGATAGACAAATTAAAAATAATGTGTCTTTGTGATAAACGTATGAGGTGGGGCTGTATGTAAGTAGTTAAGCATAAGAAGAACGGGATATGCGTAAAAGAGGGTTTGATCCGGTTGTAGCTTATGGATGAAAGGTTGGCTGATGGGGATGGATAGATGTACATGGGACGAAAGTGTGATGCGATCCAAACTTTTTTACTCAGATCTGTCCTGTTGCTGTTACCTCTTCTCCCTACCATATATCCTCTACCCGTTTACATTTAATGAGGAAATTGCCACCAGCTAAGGAGTGGAAGAGGTTTTCCAGGAAAAAGAGCGCCTGGGTTTCCTCTGCGTTGTAGCCTGTGTAGGTTAAGAACAGGTGTCCTCCGGTACAGGGGTATCTTTTGTAAAAACGCTTCCAGAAATCTTTTCTTCGTGTTGTTTTTCTGCCGGGTTCTTCTATTTCTTCTTCCCAAAGAACCTGTATGCCGGGTACGCCATCAAATACTTGATGCAGGTAGTTGTCGAACTCGTCCTGCTCTATGGGGATATATTTATTACTTAGAATACCATTGTTTTTTAAAAACTATCTACCAGCGCAGGATCTAACTGATTGAATTCATTCCATGCCTCCAAAGAAGTGATTCCTTCGTACCTGTGGCAGATCGTGATGCAACTGGCTATTGGATTTTCTATGATCTCACCGTATAAATAATGCAATGCGGTCAGAAATACTTCTCTGTCTGTCTCTACAGATTGCGCACGTACCAGGGTCGGACCAGTCAGCCATCGTGCCAGCAGCAGGGTCATACAAAGAACAGCCGGGCGCATCTTTTATTTAAGAATTTCCTGTAACCGTACAGGTTTGTCGGTAGTGATAAAATCAATCCCCTGATCAATCAGCCACTGCATATCTTCCTCTTTGTTTACCGTCCAGGCATTGGTTTTCATGCCCAGGTCGTGACATTCCTGTATCCATTCCGGATGTTTTTTGAATACACTGTAGTGGTAGTCGGGCCCTGTGCAACCCATCTCTTTCAACTCCTGCGGAGAGAGTTTGCCATCTAAGTTGTAGACCGGAGTTCCGGCAGGAGCCAGTCGGATAAATTCTTTGGTCGCATGCAAAGAGAAAGTTATGTATTCCATCCGGTCTTCCAGTCCCCTTTCTCTGACCATAGCTACGATCTGTTCAATAGCCTGTGTCTCCCGTTTGTCCGAACTGTGTTTTTTCAGTTCTAAGATCAGACGGATATTTAATTCTTTGGCACAGGTCAGGTATTCTTCCAGGGTCGGCAGGGTTTCTCCGTTGGAAAGATGCAGCTTAGTCAGTCTGGAAGAAGGAGTTTTTTCCATACGGTGACCTTTGAAAGAGGAATCGTGATTCACCACTAATTGGTTGTCTTTGGTGAGCCATACATCGAACTCAGCGCCATAGCAACCGATGGAGTCTGCTTTGACCAGAGAGGCTATACTGTTTTGTGCCGATCCCGGAGTATCCCAGAATCCGCGGTGAGCAATTACTTTAGTCTGTGCCTGCATAGCAACGGTAGTCAGAAGAGCGAACACAACGATAATAAGTTTTTTCATATCTGTATAGAGGGATTAGCGGTTTTCTGAGATCACGGAATTATATATCTTTCTTTGTGGTATACACTTGTCCGGATGAATACCGGAAATGCGCGTGTATGGTTCCCGCAAAGATAACACATTCAGTGCCTTTTGTCAAGTCTTTCGCACACTATTTCCTGGAAAAAACAGCTTTTTTCTGTGGATGGCTTTCTTTTCGTTTCAACAGATGGGCGGATGGATTTTTGTCAGATGAACAGACGTTTGTTTGCACCTGGCAAATGACCCGTTTGCCAGGTGCAAACACATCATTTGCCAGGTGCAAACAGGTCATTTGCCAGGTGCAAACGGATGGTTTGCCAGGT
>JAJBTC010000221.1:2081-10878 GCA_020861095.1 Bacteroides sp. | reverse complement strand
CAATAAGTCATCTTTCAATAAAGTACATTCACCTCCGGTAAATACTACAGTCGTAATAGTCGGAAAAGCTTTTATACTTTGCATAATATATAATTTTATTTCCTGTAAAGACATTTTTTACCATTATTAGGCTTACAGTCAAAACAACAGTTTTTGCACGCACTTGTACAAGAATAAGTAGTAATTAATGTCAGAATTTTCGGTAATAATGTATTTTTCATTTAATAGATGTATTAGAAGCATAAATATATAAAAGAAAATAACACAAAAACATTCATTAATACAAATTAACTCTACAAATTAAAACTCTGTTTAAAAATAGAATTATAAATAATATAATGTGAGTTCGATTGTTATTCTTTATACCCAGGGTTGCGTCGGATTTCGTTTCTCTTCATCCGCCTTCCCCTGGGTTAGAATCGGTTGTCCCTTCAGGACTTTGAAGTACCCTCGTTTTTTATGGTGAGACAACCTCTTCATATTTTCTCATGAGGAAATAATAGATTATATTTGCGCATGAATAATTATAGTAATATTGCGATGTGATTTAAATCGTAAATAGTCCCATCGTAACTATCTTATATCTTTTTGCATGAGAACAGGTTTTTCTCTCTTTTTATGGATACCGATCCTTGCTTTGCTGGCTTCCTGTTCGGCCACCAAATACGTACCCGAAGGAGCGTATCTGCTGGAAGAGGTAAAGATACAGACAGATCGCAAAGAGATAAAGCCTTCCGAACTGGCACTCTATCTGCGCCAGAATCCCAATTCCAAATGGTTCAGCCTGTTCAAGACCCAGTTGTATATCTATAGTGCCTCCGGACGTGACTCCACGCGCTGGGTCAACCGTACCCTACGACGGATGGGAGATGCTCCGGTGATCTACTCCGAAGAAGAGGCCCTGAAAGCCCAGGAGGAACTTACCAAAGCGGTGCACAACATGGGGTATATGAGTGCTACTGTAGAAGGAAGTATACGTACGAAGAGAAAAAAACTGAAACTACTTTATCAGGTCCATTCCGGAGAGCCCTATATCGTACAGTCGATCCATTACGATGTATCTGACGAGAAGATAGCACGTTACCTCCGCAACGACTCGGCCTCTACCCGCCTCAGAGAGGGAATGCTCTTCGATGTGAATGTATTGGATGCGGAGAGACAACGCATCACCCAGGTACTTCAGAACCACGGTTATTACCGTTTTCACAAAGATTACATCACTTACACAGCGGATACCATACAAAATACTTACCAGGTAGATCTGACCCTGCATCTGCACCTTTACCGTGCCCATGCGACAGACGAGCCCCGCGAACATGATCAGTTCCATATCGGAGAGATTCGTTTCGTCACCGACTACGAAGCCCTGCAATTCTCCTCTCTGCAGTTTTCCCAGACCTATGATTCGATCCGCTACAAAGGCTATCCGATCTATTTCCGGGATAAGATGTATCTTCGTCCCAGGATACTGACAAACAACCTGATGTTCTCGCCCGGAGACCTGTACAGTGAACAAAATATACAACGTACCTACAGCAACTTCGGACGATTGTCTGCGTTGAAATACACCAATATGAGGTTTATGGAACGCCAGCAGGGAGACAGTCTCACCTTAGACAGTTACATCCTGCTGACGCGCAACAGGCCTCAGTCCGTCTCTTTTGAGGTAGAAGGGACAAATACCTCCGGCGATCCCGGAGTGGCAGCATCGGTGTCTTACCAGAACCGCAATCTGTTCCATGGTTCAGAGACCTTCCTGCTCAAATTCCGTGGGGCTTTTGAAGCCATCTCCCAGATCAGTACAAACAATACCGATAATAACTATACCGAATTCGGAGTAGAAAGCAGCATCAACTTTCCCAACTTCCTGTTCCCTTTCCTTTCTTCTGCCTACAAACGCAAGATCAGGGCAACCACGGAGTTCGGACTTCAGTACAACTATCAGATACGGCCCGAATTTTCCCGAACCGTAGCCAACGGTTCCTGGAGTTACCGCTGGACGGAAAGGCAGCGGGTACAGCATCGTATTGATATGCTGGACATTAGTTTCGTGTACCTGCCCTGGAAATCTGAGAGCTTTACAAACGATTATCTCAACGGAGACAATCCTATCCTGGAGTATAACTACAAAAACCGTCTGATCGTACGTAATGGCTATACCTATCACTACAACAGTTCCGGAACATCTAACCTGAACCGGACGGCTACAGCCAACTCCTTTGCCATACGCGCGGGTATCGAATCGGCTGGTAATCTGCTGTATCTTATTTCCAGAGCTACAAAAGGTAAGATAGACAGGAGTGCAGGTGAAGAATACAAGATACTCAACATCCCCTATGCGCAATACCTGAAAGGGGACTTCGACTTCGCACAGAATATTGTGATTGACGAGCGTAACTCACTGGCTTTTCACGCGGCATTCGGCATAGCAGTGCCCTACGGAAATGCCAACGCTATACCGTTCGAGAAACGCTATTTCTCCGGAGGGGCCAACAGCGTACGCGGATGGTCGGTACGCGGACTGGGGCCGGGTTCTTTTCCCGGCGACGGAAACTTCCTCAATCAGTCCGGAGACATCAAGTTAGATGTCAGCGCCGAATACCGCACCCGCCTTTTCTGGAAATTCAACGGAGCCGCCTTTATAGATGCCGGTAACATCTGGACACTGCGAAAAGATGAGACCAACCAGCCCGGCGGATTCTTCCGTTTCAAAGAGTTCTACAAGCAGATTGCCGTAGCCTACGGCCTGGGACTGCGGTTGGATATGGATTTCCTGATCCTGCGCTTCGATGGAGGGATGAAGGCTCTGAATCCTGTCTATAGCAGTGGAAAAGACAGGTATCCGATCATACGTCCCCACTTCAGTCGGGATTTTACTTTCCACTTCGCCGTAGGTTATCCATTCTGACCTGCCAGGTTCCTTCTGTTTGTTGCACGGTAAGCGTATCCCGGATCTCTTCGATAAAAGAGAAAGTCCCGTTGATAAAGTCTGCCTCCAGAACGTTCTGTATCCGACAGACCACGCGGCCCTCTTGCGCATTCTCCTCCAATTCGGTATGTATCAGTGAGACGGTAGCTATGCCCGATTGCCGCACCGCGTCTAAGTGTTCCTGCCGGATGTTGGAAGCATAGTATTGCAATAGGGGGAGGGAAGAGGAGGTAACATAATTCGCGGCCAACGGATAGTTGAGGTTATAGAAAGATTCGCAGAAGGCCAACGCAGACTTTCCGGCGCGTTCCTGTTCGGTTTCCGGAGAGCAGCCTACACAGAGGGTAAATAGAAAAACGACTAAGCAGAGAGGTAGTTTGTTCATGTCAAAAGGATTTGAGAATGTGTAAAAACCAACCATATAGAAAAGCAGAAAAGACCTGCCTTTGCCTTCAGGCAACCGACAGATCTTTCTGTTTATCTGAATAGTCCCGGATCAGCGCATGGCATAATACAGGTCGCTCATCAGCAACTGATGCGCAGCCAGCACACCTTGCTCGTCCAGCGTTACGTTCAATGTATCTCCGTTGGGCAGGCAGAGTTCGGCCGTACCGTCTTCGTTGAAACGAAGCAGATCGCTATTCACACCGTCGGCCTCTACACTCCAGGTATTGGTTTCCTGAGTGTAGATCAGATCCATAGATGTGGTTTCACCCTCTTTCGTGATTGTGTAACCATTTTCTTTCACTTCTACTAAGTAGTCTCCGTTCTCACCTTTGATCTTTTTCACTTCACCTACATCTGCCATAGGATTGGTACCCGACCAGAACTCGATGGAATTGATCACCAATACGTCTGCCAGGTATGCTACTCCATATACAGGTACTATATTGATAGCCAGGAATACGAGTTCGTTCACAAATTTATTGCTGATCGACTGATTCCAGGTGGCCAGGCGATTGAACAATCCGAACGATCCTACGCAGGAACTGAACAGAATAGTAACACTAAGCATACAAGCAGTGACAAATGTAAACTTGTTTCTTCTCATAATGAATTGAATTATAGGTTTATAATAGAATAAATGATAATCTTCTCAGGAGCCGGATCCGTACAAGGAACGGATTGACTGCTGCAAATATAAATCTTTTTCCGGGATCAGAAAAGATCGGACGGACTTATTTCAGGAGGTCTGCCTGGTCCGGTCCAGGGTAGTGCGTAACAGATAATCTACGGAATACTTTCCTGGCCCGCTGATAAAGAGCATGATATAAAGGATCATATAAACAAAAGGCAGTTCTTTATCAAAAAAAGGATCTCCGGAATGGATCACAAAGAATGCCATAGCCATGGTGAAGGTCATCGGAATAATAGCTAACCGAAAAAGAAATCCCACGATAAAGGCCATGGAACAGAAAAGTTCGGCAAAAATAGCTAAGCTGACAGATACCGTACTGCCTACTCCCAGCGGATCGGCAAATGTAGCGGAAAGTTCATGAAAATTGCTCCATTTCTGAATACCGTGGTTCATCAGTAACAAACCAAAAACGATGCGCATTGCCAAAAGAAAAAGAGACTCTGAAGTTTGATCCGGTCTGACCGGGAAAAGATATTTGTAAAACATAAGACTTTTGTTTTTATTTCATAAAACAAATGAAGTTTACAAAAGTTTAATAGTTTTAAATAACATGTGCGAAAAAAGTTTAAAGTAATGCGCTGTAGGAGATAGGCGCCGAATTCTCGGTTATAAGTGATGAGTTGTAGGTTGGTAATTCCGGTAAAAGCCCGAAGTGGCTTTACTATGAATACCCCCAGTGAAGCGAAGCATAGCGGAGCGACTGGGGGTAGTAATCCGTCCTGTGTCTTCAACCCCCAAATGGATTGAATGTCAACTTCCACTCACTTCGGGCATAGCTATCAGAGTAGATCTAAACTATTTCAGAAGATATTTTCGATAGTTCTTTGTCTTCTTCATCCGTTGGTTCTTATTAAAGCCACTCCGGAGTTTTATGTGGGTTTCTTGTAAACTTAAACTTAAAACTCACACCTTCTTCCCCTGACTGTCCGGATCTTTTTCGTGTTCATCTTTGGCATCTCCTTTGACTAATGGCTTAATGATAAGCCGCAGGGAAGGGTCGCGTGTAAAATAGCTCCATACCCAGTCGAAAAAGACAAAGATCTTGTTTTTCACTCCCAGGGTATTCATCAGGTGGATAAACAGCCATACAGTCCAGCCCATAAATCCACCGAACCGGATGTTGGGATGAGGCAGTTCGACCTCCGCGTGATTGCGTCCGATAGTGGCCATAATGCCTCTGTTGTGATATACAAAAGGTTGGAGTGACTTCCCTTTTTCGAGGCGGTACAGGTTGTCTGCCAATCGCGCACCCTGTTGTTGCGCGGGCTGTACCAGTTGCGGATGCCCTTTGGGATAGTCTTTCAAAGTCATTAGCGACGTATCACCGATTGCAAATATGTTCTGATAGCCTTTTACCCGACTGTATTCATCTACCTGCAGACGATTGCCATGCCCATATACCTCCTTGGGAAATCCTTCCAGCCCGTTGGCCTGTACGCCACCGACCCAAAAAACATTCGCTGTAGACAGGGTACTTTTGTCACCCAGTATCAACTGACCGTTTTCATAATTCTCTACCCGGGTATTCAGTTGGATTTTCACTCCTTTTTTCTCTAAATATTTCTGTGCCTCCTGAGAAGATTTCTCCTGGAACGCAGACAACAGGCGTGTTCCCGCATCTACCAGCACGATATGCATCCGGCTCAGATCCAGGTCCGGATAGTCTTTAGGAAGGATATAATTGCGCATCTCCGCCAGTGCGCCTGCCAGTTC
This sequence comes from Bacteroides sp., assembly GCA_020861095.1. Lineage (GTDB taxonomy): Bacteria > Bacteroidota > Bacteroidia > Bacteroidales > Bacteroidaceae > Bacteroides. Next base: position 5,098 of record JAJBTC010000221.1, on the reverse strand, counting down.
CACTCCTGTAGGCCCTCCACCCACGATAACGAAAGTCATCAACGGGTCTATCTCTTCCGGACGAACTGTATTCTGTGCCAGCTCAAAACTCTCTAATATTTTATTCCGGTTGTAGAGTGCCTCCGACGTATCTTTCAGTGCCATGGTTGTTTTGGGCAACTGGTCATTTCCAAAATAGTTGCTGCTGCTGCCTGTAGCAATCACTAAATAGTCATACTCAAGGGCACCGATAGAGGTTTCCAAAACATTCTGTTCCGGAACCACACGCTCGGCTACACATATGCGTACATGAAAATCTTCGCGATCCCTGAATATTTTACGAAAAGGAAAAAAGATGGCACTGGGTTCTATCGCCGCAGTAGCCACCTGATAGAGCAGAGGTACAAACAGGTGATAATTGTTCTTATCAATGAGGACAACCTGAAAACGATCCGATTTCAGTTTCTTAGCCAGTTTCAGACCTCCAAATCCACCCCCGATAATTACCACTCGCTGCCGGTTTCCCTTATCCGGTATATCTATTGTATGCATGACTATATAATTATTTTTATTTCTCAGAGCCTGTTTACATTTTCTTTACTTCTTTATTGAGGCTTATTTTTAAGTGGTCTGTTTTCTTTTTAAAGCGATAATAGCAGGCTATTTGAACCGCGAAAAGAGAAGAAACAAACAAAAAGAAGTCAAAAGAAAGAGTAAAAGCAACCCATACTAAGTTTTCCGTGGAAAATATAAACAGGCTCTTATAAAACACTAAAGGGAAAAGGATTGTTCTGAGTAGGAACAGACAGATTCCTCAAGAACAACCTTCATACATATGTATTTACAGTTGACCACCCGCCGACAAGCAGAAAGACTAAAGAAACTGGGATTTGAAGTACCGGTGAATGATGTGTTCATCTATGACGGTGGAAGATACAGATTTCCCGATAAGATGGATACCGAAGAGAACTGGAACCGTTATGACGACACCATATCACGTCCGAGCGTGGCGCTGGCCCTGCAATGGCTGCGGGTGACTGTCTATTGTAAATGTGAAGTGGTAATAGCCGGATGGGAAAAAGAGTCTTATTACGGTATCTTCAAGTTCCCTCATATGGATGAGCCTGTAGTTACTCATACAGCTTCCCTACGAGACCGGGCAGAGATCCTGCTCCTGGACAAGATCATGGAGCATCTGATCGATCATTTTGCTCAGCAATCATTCTGAGCTCTCTGCCTGTTAGGGAATAATAGAGGTTCTGGAGCTGGTGTATATAGCGTATGGGATGTCCGATAGTGCCCAGATCTACCTTATACATCATTCCTATGCGACCGGTAAACATGAAATAATACCCGTCAAAAGCGTCCATACAATATTTGTTACCTTTGCTGGAACGGCAGATTCCGCAACTCCGCAGGATCTGATCCGTCAATGCTACCGGACGATAGGTAGAGACCGAATCCGCGATCTTTCCTATATTTGCTGCTGTCACCACAAACATCCTTCCCTTTTTATTCTTTAAAATATTGCCTATCCGCAACTCCTGTTGCCGCAGGACAGGAGTTGCTTCCCGGGAAGGGGAGCGGAAGGTAGAATGACCTTTCTGGGGAGTTTCGGTTCTCTTCATATAGGATTCCTGTAACAGATAAGAGATCAGCGAACCTTCACCCAGGCCTTACGCGTAAGTGTAACTAAGGTAAAAAGCATATGTACCCATTTTCCCAAAGAGCCTTTTCCGGTGGTGAATAAAGCCCGCTGCTTCACCAGGACGCGGATAAGTAACAAGATCTGTATAAAATACCAGAGTAGTTTCAGTTTGTCAAACATGTGTCAGTTCCATTGTGTACAGGAAACTCTTTTAGCAAACACATTCCTCCTTTTTCGGATCTCTGCGTCTGCTTTTTGCTCCCTGCCTCATTTAACATGCAAAAATACAGCAGAATAGCGTTAACAGGTATGCAAAAGTAAGAAGGAATCCTATTATAGCTTAAAGCGAAAACTTTAAATTTAAATAAGGAAAAATCCGGGAATACATTCATTAATACCAGATACCCCAGGACCTTTCACAGTCTGGGATGTAACTTCAAATTGTAAAAAATCGTCATTGACTTCGTCGACCGTTGGTTCATCTATTTATAAATAGCGAAGCGTCAATAGTCTTCAAAACGAATAGAACCCACCACCAGAGCCATACCGAAGATCTCTTCCTTATTTATACACAACGGAGGATAGGCCCGGTTGTCGCTCATGGCTATGATGGCCTGTTCGGAATCATAGATCCGCTTCAGAAGAAGGCCGTGAGTGGAGGTACTGATCAGATGAGGTCTTCCCCATTGGATAGCCGATGTAGCACCGATCCTTTTTACAGCCACGAGATCTCCGTTGCTATAGGTCGGATACATACTATCTCCCCGTACATGAAGCATGAAAGAGGCCCCTTCCAGTTCTTTGATACGATATACAGCTTCTATGTCTTTTTCTTCCACCGCGAAATCCATGGAGCCGAAGCCCGCGGCTGCTTCCGTACGGAAGAGCGGGATTTCCGCCGCAGAAGAGGAAGGGGTATTTTCTATTCTCATCTGACCTTCGCCCCGCAAAAGCCATTCAGCGGAGATAAAAGGGAGGGAGGACAATACACTTTGAATAAGGTCAAATGAAATACTCCTTTTTCCCAGTAACTGATTGTTCACTGTTGTCTGTTCCATTTGTATCAGGTGAGCAAACTCCCTTTTCGATTTGCAATACTCACTTACAATGAGCAAAATACGACTACGAATATCGTTTTTCATCAATTATCTTTTTAAGAAAAAACTTAAATAGGTTATTTGACCTAAAAATATGTAAATAGCGTTGTTTAATTAGGTCAATTGAACTATATTTGCATCAGCAAACAGAAAAACAGATATGCAAAAATCAAAATCAATAACCGATGTGCAAATGTAGAAAATTATTTGATAGGATAGAAAAATGGCATAAAAATTAATTTTTTGTCAGTGACCGGATCAACAAAAAAGCGATTAATAAAAAGAAGAAATAC
>JAJBTC010000221.1:0-2071 GCA_020861095.1 Bacteroides sp. | reverse complement strand
AACGGAGTCTACCCAATACCTGTTATATGAAAGCAAAATATATCGTTACTTTATGGGCAATAAGCTACATAGCCATTGCTGCCACTATCGCGTTCAGCATGATCTGGAGCCTGATTTTCCTGATCCCTTTCGTTGTGAGTTCGGTATATATAGGCAGGCATTCGGCACAGATGCTCCGGGAACTGAAATTAGATATGGATACGGACGATGATTTCATTTAAACAGGTTCTATGGACAGATAAGTAGCAAACCTGAAACTTAACTATCAGATGACAGACAGAGGAATTTCCTGTGTATAGCGCAGGAGGGAACTGTCTGCGGCGACAACAGACAACTATTGCAATCTTACTTTTCCACATTTACTTTTCTGATATACTTCTACTCTACTGGCTGTCTGTATCAGACAGCGGACCACATGACCTGTATAGATTTGTAATACATACACGGAAGAAAAATGAAACGAGGTACTAAGGTCAGAACATGGATCAGTTCCGAGATCGGACAAGTGATCGGCTATAACAAACAGACACGCACAGTAACAGTGGTGTACCCGGGCAGTAAAGTACATGCCGAACTGCCGGAAACCATGTGCATAGCTATATAACGGAGGCTCCTGCTCACCCTGCAGGGGTACAAAAAGAAACTTTAATTCCCTTGATTTTTATACCTTTTGATTAGATACAGCCGCGTAGCCTGTGAAGGTAAAACGGCAGTAAGGGCGGCCATACGGAGTGCTCTGGGCATATGAATGATGCTTACGTGGGTTCGAATCCCATGCCGCCCGCTCCACACAATAATAATCCCATACACATACATCAGAATGGATAATATGAACATTTATCAGAAAATTCAGGCGGTTGCCAATGAATTGAAGAATATCGAAAAAAATATGACCGTAGGCAAAGGAAACTTCTCCTACAAGGCTGTGCAGGACTACGATGTGGTACTGAAAGTGAAAGCGGCAGAGACTAAATTCGGGCTTGTAAGTATCCCGGTGAAACAGGAACTGGTAGAATCCAAAGTGGTTCGGATACAGAAAGAGAACGGAGGAGAGGTAGTGAATTACGTAGATATCGTGAAGCTGACCTTACGCATCGTGAACATAGACAATCCACTGGAATACCTGGATGTGGAGGCCTATGGAAGAGGGTTGGACGCGGCCGACAAAGGATTTGGAAAGGCTTCTACTTACGCGCGTAAATACGCGTTACTGAATGCATATAAGATTGCTACAGGGGAAGATCCGGACAAAGACAAATCCAAAGAGCACAATATCATCGAGCCCGACCAGATCCGGGAAGTCGTGATGGCTTATCTGATGTCGGACCGGGTCTACTGTCAGAATATTCTCTCTTACTTCAACGTGGAGAATACGGAAGATATGGATAAGCAACAGATAGAAACCGTTTATAAGAACCTGCAAAAAAAGGGTAAATTATGAAATCCATGTACATAGGCAGCGGAGATGTGCAGGCATTGATGAGCGGTAAGCATACCAAATCGCACCACGAATTACTCAAACGTTTCGTAAGCGGGATGCAGCCTTATTACAATGCCAAAGCCAGTCCGATCGATCCGCTACGGATCGGAGCCATTCTGGAAGACAGGTACCTGATGTTACTGCCAGACAACTACTTTGCCCAGTATGTCTGTCAGTGTGAAGAGATGAACGTTTTTCGGTGTAGCTTAGACTTCGCGAAAATAGAACACGGGAAAGTGGTGGATTTCGAAGAATTAAAGACCGTTTACTTGTCTGATTTCTTAGAATTCGAACCTCTGAAACATTATCCCGAAGAGTTGCTGGAGTTTATTCGCAAGAACTACAGTCCGTATTATTACCAGGTACAACAGCAACTCTATTGTACGGGGCTGAAAGAGTGTACGCTGGTGTTCCTTTCCGTACTTTCTTACATAGACGAGGAGAATCTGACACGTAACATTCAGCCCAATGAATACCTCAAAATAAGGATAGAGCGCGACGAAGTAGCGATCGCGCAGATCCGGGACAGAGGGGAGATCTTTCAACAAATCAAAGACTGTTATGATATTCAATCTCGATAATGAATACGAT